>QHUY01000197.1 GCA_003223415.1 Gemmatimonadota bacterium | reverse complement strand
CTGCCGGAGGGGAACTACGACGAGCAGATGCGGGCGCGCCATCTGCAGGACATGCGGGAGGACCTGCTGCGGGCCGCAGCGCGGGCCGAGACCTACCACGACTTCAAGCGTTACGTGCAAGAGCTGCGGGCGCGCAAGCAGGCCGAGCGGGATGCCGAGAAGCGCCGGCGGGGCGAGCAGCCGGACACCGTGAAGGCGGTGCCGTAACGAAGGGGGAGCCCGCGCGACTCCCCCTCGTGGTGATTCCTGCGTCGATCTATTGCTTGATGAGTTGCCCCCGGATCTCTCCGCCGGGGTTCTTCTTGGTGTGGATGTTAACGTAGCTGTTTCCCGCGCGCATCAGTGTCAGCACGGAATCGACGACGGTGGCCGAGCCGATGGCCACTGTGCCGGAGAACCCCACGCCCGTGGGCGTCGGGCTGAGATTCACGATGACGCCGCCTGCCGCATCCGCGGCGCCGTCGTGGATGTGCCCGATCGTCACACTGTCGATGGCGCTGGTGATGTCGACTTTCCAGCTCACCAGGTTCGCCAGCACCGTGAACGTCGCCGCCCCTGTTGCGGTGGTGGTCACCGCGGTCGGCCGCTCGTTGCTGCCGTTGAGCGTCGCGGTGTAGATCTCGACGCTGGACGGAATGTTGATGGTGTCCTTGCAAGCCAGTGCGACCGCCGCGCCGATGGCGAGCAGGCCCATCACTCGAGTTGCACGCATACTGCCTCCTTACGTAAAGGTTCTAAGCGCTCTCCCTCATCAGGGAAACGGGGCTATGCCGCTCGGCCCTCCTCTCCGTCACGCTGCGTCACTGCACCACGATCTTCCCATGCATAAAGGGGTGCGGGGTACAGTGATACGGGTACACGCCCGCCACGGTGAAGGCGCGGGAGAACCGCTCCCCTGGAGCGAGGTCCGGGGAATCCCACAGCGCCGCGTCGGACGTCGTGGTGTGAGGCTCGGTGCCTGGATCCTCGCAGTTCACCCAGGTGACAATCGCCCCCACGGGGATCCGGATCGAATCGGCGTGGAAAGCGAAGTCACGGATGGCCACGAGCACGTGTGTGGAGTCGATGAGCGCGACGGGCACTCGGCATTCGGCCGGGCCCGCGGCGGGGCCCGCCGCCCGCTCGGAGAAGCACGCGGCACCGATCCAGAGCGCCAGGCCGCCGGCGAGCGCGAGCAGCGGGTCGAGGCGACGTCGGTGGCTCATGGGGTCACCGGACCACGATCACGCCCTTCATGAACGGATGCGGCGTGCAATGGAATCGATAGGTGCCGGGGCGCTCGAACGTGCGACGCCAGGTCACTCCGGGGGCTATAGGCCCTGAGTCCCACGCGCCGTCATCCGCCGTCACCGTGTGTGGCAGCTGGTCCCGGTTGGTCCAGGCGACCGTGCCCCCGGCCCCGATCTCGACGAGATTCGGTGCGAAGGCGAGCTGCCGCATCGCGACCGCGACCTGCGGCGCCGCTGAATCCGGCACGGCCGCGGCGGCGGAAACAGGGGGAGGGGCGTGGTGGAAATACCGGTTCAGCGTGAAGGGGATCGTGAATTCGAAGCCGCCCCGCACATTGGCCGTCCCCCGCGACGCCCCCTGCAGGGTGGCTGTGTTGGTATTCGCGACCTGCAGGGAGAGGGTGTGCGGGGTGTACGGAAGGGCGAGCTGCAGCGCCGCTCCCCAGGCCACTTTTTCGCCGGGGCGGCGATTGAGCAGGGTGGCCGCATCGGCAGCCAGGGCCACGTTGCGGTGCAGCCGCAGGGTGGCGCCGCCCCCGACGGCGAAGCGCATCGTGTCGCGATTGAAGCCGTGCGACAGGAATCGTCCCACGCTCATCAGCCGCAGCGGCCCGGTGCGTCGGCTCAAGGTCAGCTCGCCGTCGGCGCTGCGGGCCGCTTGGTTGTACCCGAGCTGCAGCGCCAACTCGACCGGGCTGCCGCGATCCACTCCCAGCGGCACAGCGCGACCGAATGCCTCCCACTCGTTCGGGAACTGGGGGGCGACGTCCGACGATGTGGAGTAGTTGAAGCCGACGAGCAAAGAAACTGGGAGGCGGTACGACAGGAGGAAGGTGGGCGAGTTGCTGACTTTCCGGGTGGGGGACGCGCCGACACTGAAGCGGTGCAGGAAGTTGAACTGCAGCGTCCCCGTCGGGCCGACCCAGCCGCCCGACAGGTTCGGCGTCCGGTCAAGCACCGACTGCCCGGCCGCGCCGCGAGAGAGAACTCCGATTGTCAGTAACCCGACGGCAATCGAACGAAAGTCAACCCTCATCCACCAATCCCGAGTTGAACTGGTGGGATTCTACCGTTCGATGGGAAAGACGTCAAATGGGGGGAAGGGCCGCCTCGAGCCGCTTCAGCGCGGCCTCTTTGCCGATCACGTACAGCAGCTGGTTCACGGGCTCGGACACGGTGCCGCCGGTCAAGGCGATGCGGATCGGCTGGAAGACCTTGCCGGCCGCCACGCCGCGCTGCTCGGCGAGCGCGCGCAGCGTTTTCTCGAGGCCTTCAGGGGACCAGTCTGCGCCGCGCAGCACGCCGACACTCGCTTCTAGGGCCGCGCGGTACCCCAACGGGTCTTTCGCGACTTCTTTCTTCGCCTTCTCATCGAACTCCACGAACTTCGGGTCGAGCCGCACGGCCACTTGGCGCGCCACGTCGAGCGTGGTGCGGGAACGGGTCTTCACCGCGCCGATCGCCTTGAACACCGCGTCCCGGTTGCCGTTCAACCCCAGCCGCTCGAGCTGCGGCTGGACGAGGGGATAGAGCTCCTCGGCGGACGTCGCCGACAGATACTGCCCGTTCATCCACTCGAGCTTAGTCGTGTCGAAGATCGCGGCCTTGGACTGGCGGTCGCCCCCCGGGCTCCAGCCGAGCAGGGCGAGGAAGTTGCGCATGGCGGCGGGGAGGATGCCCAGGTGCTGGTAGTCACCCACCGCGGTGGCGCCGTGGCGCTTGGACAGCTTCTTGCCGTCGGGGCCGTTGATCATCGGCACGTGGCCGAACTGGGGCGGCTCGTGGCCCAGCGCGCGGTACAGCGCGATCTGCTTGGGGGTGTTGGAGATATGGTCGTCGCCGCGGAGCACGAGGGTGATCCCCATATCCACGTCGTCGACCACCACCGCCAGGTTGTAGATCGGCGTGCGGTCCGAGCGCAGGATGATGAAGTCCTTCAGGTCTTCTCCCTTGAAGCTGATGCGCCCGTGGACCGCATCCTCCCAGGCGATCTCGCCGGGCGGCATGCGGAAGCGGATCGTGCCCTCGTCGAGGTAGGCCTTGCCTTCGGCGAGCAGGCGGTCAGCGGCGGCCTGGTGCTGGCTCAAGCGCGCGCCCTGGAAGACGGGCTGCTCGTCCCAGTCGAGGCCCAGCCAGGTGAGCCCGTCGAGGATGACTTTGGTGTGCTCGTCGGTGGAGCGCTGTTTGTCGGTGTCCTCGATGCGCAGCAGGAACTTGCCACTCGAGTGGCGGGCGTAGAGCCAGTTGAGGAGGGCGGTGCGCGCGCCGCCGACGTGCAGGTAGCCGGTGGGGGACGGAGCGAAGCGGACGCGGGGGGCGGAGGTCGTCACGAGTAGAGGTTCCGTGCCAAGCTGTCAGCCATCAGCTATCAGAACATCTGACGGGGACATCTGACAGCTGAAAGCTGAGAGCTGATGGCTTGGTTGTCACGGAGAGGGGGGGATTCGAACCCCCGATAAGGGTATTAGCCCCTATAACGGTTTAGCAAACCGCCGCCTTCAGCCACTCGGCCACCTCTCCAACGTACAGCTTCACCGCAAGTTACGCGGCCGGGGCATGCCGCCGGAATCTAGTCTGGTCACAAGTCTGGACACATCATCCCGGACTTAGTGTGCACCCGCGTGCGGCAAGCTAGTCGCACGACGATACCCGAGCAAGCGCGACGGACAGCGTCTCTTTTTCCACTGCTGCACGAAGTGGAAACGCCCTGGTCCGAGGGGCCGGCTTGCTGCATTCTTGACCGATGTGCCTCTCAACAATCGAAATT
>QHUY01000017.1:70960-75722 GCA_003223415.1 Gemmatimonadota bacterium | reverse complement strand
GACCGCCGGAGCGCCGGAGGTCGCCAGCAGGATCGCCAGACTGATCCAGCCTATGATGCGCAGCGCGCGGCCGCGCGCCCGCACGGCCTCGCCGTCGTCCCCGTCTACGTTCCCCCTCCCGCTCTCCATTGGTCGGTGACGCGCAACCCACGCCCCCACGAGGTACCCGACCGACCCCCAGGCGACCACGGTCCACACCGCCGCCGGGATGACGAACCGCGGGCTCCACTCGTAAGGGGTCAGGTGGAGGTCGACGGTGCCGATGCCGAAGTACACCAGGATGCCACCCAGCAGCAACGCGTCGTGGCGCAGCAACTCCTTCCCGCGATGCCATCCGAGCAGCGCCAACAGGAAGGTGCCGAGGACGACGTAGCTCGCCGGCGTCGTGAACACGGTTAGCAATTGTGACCGGCGAGCAGATCCTGGAGCGCTTGCAGCGAGCGCTCCGGCGCATGCACGCGCCGCAGGTATGCCCGCGCGTCCTCTCCCCATCTGGCCCGCGCCGCCGGGCCGGCCTCCCACAGCTCCCGCAACGCCACCGCGGCGTCGGCCGGAGCGGGGGGCACGACGACCGGCGCATACCCGGCAGCCACGTGCGCGCGCGCATCGGCCACGGTGGGCACTCCCAGCGCCAGCGCCTCGAGCTCGGACATGCCGAGCGATCCGACCTCGAGCTGGCCGACGGCGAAGTCCGCGGCCGCGAGCCGCGAGTGAAAGTCCGCACGGGGGAGCGGCGGGGTGAGCGTCCCGCCCAGCTCGACCAGCCTCGCCGTGAAGCGGGCACGCAGCTCCGCCGGGAGCTGGCCGTGGCCGAAGAATCCGAACGTCATGTCCGGCAAGGTCCGGCGCAGCGCTTCCATGAGCCGCACTTGCTGCTCCCAGCCTTTCAGGTAGTCCATCTTACTGAGCATCACGAGGTGCGGCTGCTGGCGCACCGGCGCCCGCGGTGAGACGGCAGGCAGGTCCATGGGATTGGGAATGTAGACGGCGTCGGGCCGATACCGCCGGGCCGGCTCGAGCAGGTCCGGGGTCGCGACCGCCACGCGCGTCGCGCCGGCGATGGCGCGACGCGTCAGCAGGCGCCTGAGCCCCGCCCGCTGTAGGTCGAGCAACAGGTCGCCGCCGTGCAGGTGCAGCGAGTACTCGGCGCCCGCCAGCTCGACCAGGTGCGCGAACAGGCCGTAGCGCAGGTGCGACACATCGGCAACTCGCCCCCACACGAACGCCGGCAGGCTCAGGCGCCCGCGCAGAAAACCGTGCCGCACCGCGGGCTGGTAGAGGACATCGCGCCCGCAGGACGCCCGCACTAGCAAGTCGCCGACGGAGCCGACGTCATTGACGTGCAGGATGCGCACGCGCCTCTCCATCTGTCACTTCCCCGCCCCGGAGCCAGCCCTCGAGAACGTAGAGGCTCATCAGCTGACGGCCGCGCGGCAGCCCGCGGTCACGGGCGTCGGTAAGCAACCGCCGCACCGCGTCGCCCGACAGGAAGTCCGGGGTCTGGGCCCCGGTGCCGAGTAGGAACCGCTCCGCGTCCTGCGCGAGCCAGGTACGGAACCAGCGCTCCAGCGGCGTCGAGAAGCCGAGCTTCCGGCCCGTGCGCGCCCGCCACCCGGTGAGCACGGATCGCAGCGCTCCCGGCAGCAACGGCTCCACCGCGCGCCGGTAGAGCCACTTGCGCTCCCCGAGCCGGGAAATCTTGTACGCGCTGGGCATGCGTTCGACCAGCGCGAGGAACTCGAGGTCGAGGAACGGGACCCGCAGCTCGACCGACGACGCCATGGACATGTGGTCCGCGACGATCAGGAGATCGTCGGCCAGCGACAGCCGCGCATCCACGAGCAGCAGGCGGTTCACCGCGTCGTCACCTCCATCGAGCGGGAGCCAGCGCCGCACCGGCTCGGCCAGGGCGCCGGGATCGAGCTGATGGCGGGTGAGCGCGACCGCTTCCCGCACCCCGAACACCGCCAGCGTCTCCGTGAACCGTCCCGCTTCGTCTGAGACTCCTGCGACCCGTCGCAGCCGCGCCACGCGGTCAGCAGAGAGCAAACGCTCCGGCAGGCGGCCCAAAAGCGGGCGTGCCAGGCGGGCGAGCGGGTAGAACCGTTCCGTAACGTGCCGCGGATAACCGCCCAGCGGCTCGTCCGCGCCCTGTCCCGCCAGCACCACTTTGCACGTCAGCCGGACGGTGCGACACAAGATTCCGACCATCAGCGCGCCCGAATTGGCGATGGGCTCCCCGAGCGCAGCGACCTGCTGCGGCCACGCCGCCAGATAGTCTTCCTCGGCGATGGCGACTTCCGTGAGCGGCACGCCGAGCACGGCCGCGGCGCGGCGCGCCGCCCCAAGCTCGTCGAGCTCTTCCCCCCTACTCCCGTTGCCGGTGAACCCGACGGCGAACGCCGCCGGCGCCTCGGGCAGCGCGTCGCGCATCATGCCCGTGATCAGGGTCGAGTCCACGCCACCCGAGAGCAGCGAGCCGAGCGGCACGTCCGACATCAGCTGGCGGCGCACCGCCGCGGCGAGCCCCGCCCGCAACGCTTCGGCCCACTCGCCGCGCGAGCGCGGCAGGGACGCGGGGGCGAAGCGGGTTGCGAACGGCACGAACGCCGGAGGGGGAGCCGCGGGCAGCTCGGCGACGCTCAGGCGGCAGAGGTGGCCCGGCGGCACCTTCCAGGCGTTGCGGTAGAACGTGCCGGGCGAGGGCACGAACCGGTACACGAGGTACTCGTCGAACGCCTCACGGCGCAGGTCGGCCGACAGCAACCCGCAGCCGCGCGCCGCGGCGAGCTCGCTCGCGAACCACCAGATCCCATCCGTCACGCCGATGTACAGTGGCTTCACACCGATCGGATCGCGCGCGAGCCACAACGTCGGCGCTCCGGCGCGGCCGTCGAGCACCCCGAATGCATACACGCCATTGAGCCGCTCCAGGAGTCCCGGGCCCCATTGCTCCCACCCGTGCACCAGCACTTCCGTGTCCGCGCGGGTGCGGAAGCTGTGGCCAAGCCGCTCCAGCTCGCGGCGCAGCTCGAGATGGTTGTACAGCTCCCCGTTGAAGACGACCCACACACGCTCGTCCTCGTTGGCCATCGGCTGGGCGCCGCCGGCGACGTCCACGATGCTGAGGCGGCGGTTCCCGAGGGCGATCGAGCGCCCGCACGCGAGGTGGATCCCCGAGCCGTCCGGCCCGCGGTGCACCAGGGCTGCGGTCAGGCGCGTGATGAGCGGTCCGACGTCCCGGCCGGTGTCAGCCGTCAGCGCGCCCGCGATGCCGCACATTTAGGCGCGCGCTCCCTGATCTCTTGATCGCTGCATCGCAATCCCCTTTATTGAGCCCGATGCCAATCGATCTCCTCCACCTCGCCTACACCCACTTCCCTGCCGACACGCGCGTGAAGCGGGAGGCTGCCGCGCTCCGTGACACCGGCCGTCGCCTGGCGGTGATCGCGCTGCGGGGCCCGGGAGAGCGGGCGGTGGAGCGCGGTTTCGTGTGGCGCTGCCGCCGGCTGGTGGCCGGCCACCGGGCGCTCGCGCGGGTCCAGGTGGTGCACGTCCACACGCTTCCCGATTTCCTGCTCTGGGCGGCGTTGCCCGCGCGGCACCGCGGGGCGCGCCTGGTGTTCGACATGCACGAGGTCTTCCCGGAGTTCACCGCCGCGAAGTTCCCGGGCGCCAGCGGCCGGCTCCTCGCCGGGCTGGCGCGGCGCATCGAGCGCTGGGCACGGCGGCGGGCGGACGTTACGATCACCGTGAACCGTCTCATCGCGGAGCGCCTGGCGGGCAGCCCGATTGGACGGCTTGAGCGCCGGCTGATCCTCCATAATACTGCCGACCCGGCGGATTTTGGGGAGCCGCCGCCGCTGCCGGGCGCCGGAGCGCCCGGCCGCCTCGAGCTGATCTACCACGGGACGCTGAGCGCCCTGTACGGCCTCGACGTGGCGATCCGCGGTATCGCGCAGGTCCGCGGGCTCGGTCTCCCGGCGCGACTCACCATCCTGGGTGACGGGCCGGAGCTGGATCGGCTGCGGGCCCTCGTCGCCGAGTTGGGACTCGAGGACGCCGTCAGCTTCGAGGGCCGGCTTCCCCAGGCTGCGCTCCCCGCGCGCCTCCTGCGCTGCACGGCAGGCGTCGTCCCCACGCGGCTCGACGGCATGACGCGGTACTCCCTCTCGATGAAGCTGCTCGAGTACGTACACCTTGGCCTGCCGGTGCTGGCCGCTCGCCCGGGGACCCGGCCGATCTAGCGCGGGCGATCCGCGATCTCGCCGCCGCCGCTCCAGATGAGCGGACGCGTCGCGCCCGTCGCGCGCGCGAGGCGATCGCCGTGCTCGCCTGGGTACGCGAGCGCGAAGGCCTGCTGGCCCTCTACGCCGAACTGCTGGCGCCGCCCGGGAACCGCTCCGCGAGGATGGCGGCGATGCGCTCGGCGGCGGTGCCGTCGCCGTAGAAGCTGCGGTCCCAGCCGCGCGAGCGCGCGGCGATGGCCTCCGCGACCGCTGCCGGCAGCCGCTCAACCTCCGCCGGCGCCACCAGCCGGTTGGCTCCGCACGTCACGGTCTCCGCCCACTCGGTCTCCGTCCGCAACGTCACGCATGGCACACCCAGCCAATAGGCCTCGCGCTGGATGCCGCCGGAATCTGTGACGACGGCGCGCGCCTGCCGCAGCGCGGCGACGCTCTGCAGGTAGCCGAGCGGCTCGCGCATCTGGACCCGCGCGCCCGGCCGGCAGCCGGCCCGTTCCAGCGCGCTAGCCGTCCGC
>QHUY01000017.1:0-70943 GCA_003223415.1 Gemmatimonadota bacterium | reverse complement strand
GACCCCGCGCAGCAACGCCGGATCGTCCACCAGCTCCGCCCGATGGAGCGTGACGTACACATACTCCCCCCCTCCCTCCGCCACCCCAATCGTCTCTGCGGGAGCGCGCGCCAGCGCGCGCTGCAGGACGTCGTAGGCCACGTCCCCGACCCGGTGGACGTCGCCGTCCGCGCGCTCCCGCCGCAGCGTCTCCTCCGCCCGCCGGCTCGGCGCAAACAGGACCGCCGCGATCGCGTCCACGCAGCGGCGATTGATCTCCTCAGCCATCAGTGCGTCGGCCGCGCGCAGTCCCGCCTCCACGTGCGCCACGGGCACCCGGCCCTTGGCGGCGGCGAGCGCGCAGGCGAGCGTGGAGTTGGTGTCGCCGATGACGACCGCGGCGCGGGGACGGTGTGCCACGATCCACTGCTCGGCGGCTGTGAGGATCGCCGCCGTCTGCTCCCCATGCGAGGCCGAGCCGACCCCCAGGGAAACGTCCGGCGGGGCCACACCGAGCTGGTCGTAATGGATCTGGTGCAGCGCGTGGTCGTAGTGCTGGCCCGTATCTACGGCGATCACCGGCGCAGCTACCGCGAGCGCCTCACGCAGCACGCTGGCCTTGATCACCTGCGGCCGCGTTCCGAAGAACAGCGCGAGAGGACGGTCGCGCCGGCTCACAGCGTCATCGCCTGGGGACGGTTCGCAGCGTGCTCCTCCCCTCGCGGCAGGGTGGCCCAGACGCGGTAGCAGGCGAAGAGCCCGGTGGTAATCAACGCCGCGCCGCCGGCGAGCGCGACCACGGTCGTGCCGCGGCTCAAGACCGCGATGGAGACGGCCAACGCCACCGACAGCACCAGTCGCCGCAGCGTCGGGCCGTCCAGACGCCCGAGCGGCCGGCCGGACAGCATCCACACGGGCACGAGGCTGCGAACCACCGCGCCCAGTGCCAATCCCACGGGGAGCAGCAGCACGGCATCGCCTCGGACCGCCACGACCCACACCGCGCCGGCCACGGCGAGGCCGGCAGCGCTCGCGACGGCCGGGATCACTTCCCGTTGCCGCGCGCTCAGCACCGTCACCGCGGGAGTCGCCCAGACCTGCAGCAGCGTCATCAGCGCCACCAGCGCCGCCACGCTCATCGCGGACGGCTCGGGGCGCAGGCCGAGCGAGGCGGCGACCCACGGCGCGAGCCCCAGCGCCAGCGCCAGGCTGGGCACGAACAGCGGTCGTACCAGGGCGAGGTGATCGGCGACGCGGTCTGCCCCCGTGTCCGCGGCGAATGCCGGCATCATCACCGCACCGTACACGCGCGGCAGCAACAGCAGCGGCGTCGTGGCCTGCAGGGCGCCGAACAACACCGCGGCCGTCGTAGTCGCCTCGAGCCGGCCCGCGATGACCACCGGAAGATATTGCATCGCCATGGAGCTACCGGCACCCAGCAGGAACATCGCGCTCTCGCGCAGGCCGCGCCGGCGCTCCTCGGGCGTCAGAGGTCCCGGGACGACCCGCACGCGCCCGCGGTTCCACCACCCGAACCCCATGAGGAACGCGACGGGCCCCAGGGTGAACGCCGCTATCAGCCAGGCGACCGGCTGGGCGGGAGGCCGGGCGAGGAGGAGAGCGACCGCGAGCAGTGGCAGGGTCGCCCCGATCGCCTCTGCGCGCGTGACCGCGTCGGCGCGGTCGAGCGCATACCCCGCGGAGCGCGCCACCTGGTAGAGCACGTAGCCCAGCATCGCCGCCCCCCAAAGCGGCAGCGGCACCGGGTCGTGGCGACGAACTAGCAACGCCGCGAGCACGGCCAGGGCCACGAAGACGAGCAACAGCCGCGCGAGAAAAGCGATCAGGCCGCGCGGCAGTGTGCCCGGTGCCGGTCCCCAGCGTCGCGCGACGCCGAGCGTCGTGGCGGCCGACGGGCCGCTCGCCGCCAGGCTGCCGACGAGCAACACACCGGCGGCGGCGGCCGCGTAGCGGCCGAACACCGCGGCGCCGAACCCGACGCTGATCAGGCTGTTGAGCGCAATGCGGCCGGCGCCGGCGACGCCGATCGCCAGCGCTGCATCGGCGAGCGGATGGAATCGCCGGCGGCGCGCATCCCAGAGACGGTGGAGCCACACAGGGGACGGGCGCGCGGCCTAGCCCCGGAAAAAACGTCGAACGGCGTCCGCCACCCGCGCGACTTGGCTCTCCGTGACCTCCGGGAACATCGGCAAGCTGAGGCAGGTCGCGGCGGTCCGTTCCGTGATCGGGAAAGCGCCCTTCCGCAGCCCCATTCCTCTATATGCGTTTTGGAGATGCAGGGGCAGCGGGTAGTGCAGCCCCGTGCCGATCTGCTCCTGGGTGAGATGGGCCTGCAGCGCGTCGCGTCGCTCCGCCCGAATCACGAACAGGTGGTAGGAGTGCCGGGCGTACCGCGCCTCGGTCGGCAGGTGAACCTCAGCAACGTCGGCCAGCGCCTCCCGGTACCACGTCGCTGCGCGGCGGCGGCCGTCGGTCCACGCCGGCAGGTGTCGCAGCTTGATGCGCAGGAACGCGGCCTGAATGGCGTCGAGCCGACCGTTGTAGCCCTCGCTATCGTGATAGTACTTCTTCGCCTGCCCGTGCTCGCGCAGCTGGCGCACGACGTCGAGGCGCGCCCGGTCGTTCCCGACCGTCGCGCCGGCTTCCCCACAGGCCCCCAGGTTCTTGCCCGGATAGAAGCTGAACGCCGCCAGCGCGCCGAGCGAGCCGGCCGGGCGACCCTTGTAGGTCGCGCCGTGCGCCTGGGCGGCGTCCTCGACCACCCACAGCCCGTGCCTCGCGGCCACGGCGAGAATCGGATCCATGTCGGCGGGCTGGCCGTACAGGTGCACCGGCACGATGCCCACCGTGCGTGGGGTGATGGCCGCCGCCAGCGCGGCGGGGTCCAGCGTCATCGTCGCTTCGTCTATGTCGACGAATCGGATGGTGCCGCCGGCCTGGGTGATCGTTTCCGACGTCGCGATGAACGTGTTCGGCACCGTGATGAGCTCGTCTCCGGGCCCCACCCCCATGGCGAGGTAAGCGAACCGCAGGGCGTCGGTGCCGCTGGCGAGGCCGACGGCTTCCGCCGTCCCGACGACGCTCGCGAACTCCCTCTCGAAGGCGGCCACTTCCGGCCCGCCCACAAACCGCGCCGAGCGCACGGCGCCACGGAAGGCGACGACGAGCTCCTCTTCCAGCGCGCGGTGTTGGGAGACGAGATCCAGAAAAGGGACGGCTGGATCGGCCTTTGCCGCGGTCCGGGGAGAAGGGTTGACCACTGTCGATCGCCGGACCCTATGATTTCTTGACGTAGCGCCGCAGCTTCGCGGGATTCCCGACGACGATCGCGCCGTCGGCCACGTCCGTGGTCACGACGGCCCCCGCCCCGACGATGGCGCCCGACCCGATGGTGATGCCGGGAAGGATGACGGCGCCGCTGCCGATGGACGCGCGGCGCTTGACGAGCGTGCGCTCGAGCCGCCAGTCGGCGGGACCCTTGGGCGTGCCGTCGTCGTTCACGGCCGCGGGCCAGCGGTCGTTGAGGAAGCTCACGTTGTGCCCCACGAACACCTCGTCCTCGAGGGTCACGCCTTCACAGATGAAGGAGTGGCTCTGGATCTTGCAGCGCGCGCCGACCGTCACCCCCTTCTGGATTTCGACGAAGGTGCCGATGGCGGTCTCGTCCCCGATGGCGCAGCCGTACAGGTTGACGAAGGCGTGGACCCGGACGTTCTTGCCCAGCTTCACGTCCGGGGCGATCCGGCGCGTGAGGGCATCGCGCTCGTCCGGCGTCCAGGTCGTCATCGGGCCTTCGGCCCGACCGGGGTCGCCAGGGGCAGCACGGCCCCGCCCTGCTCGATCGAGCGCTGGGCGGCCTCGAGAATCCGGACGACCCGCCAGCCCGCCCGCCCGTCGGCCACGAGCGGCTCCTCGTCGTGCATCGCCTTGATCACGTTCTCCACCTCGACCGCCAGCGCCTCCCGCGTCTCCAGCTGCGGCGCGTGCATGTCGCCGGCGCGGTAGGAGATCAACAGCTGGTACTCGTTCTCGGGCGAGGGGTGCGGCGCCACCGAGAATCCCTTGTCGTAGATCCGCAGCTTCTCGCTCGGCTCTACGTCATCGTAGATCATCATCCGCTTGGAGCCGCCCACGATGGTCCGCCGCACCTTGGCGGGGGCGAGCCAGTTGACGTGCACGTGCCCGATCAACGACCCCGCGAAGCGCACGATCACGTAGGCGATGTTCTCCGTCGGGCTGCCCCCGTGGGCCGCCCCCGTCGCCGAGACGGCGACGGGATCCCGGCCGATCACGTAATCCATGATGGACACGTCGTGGGGCGCGAGATCCCAGATGACGTTCACGTCGGTCTGGAACAGCCCCAGATTGATCCGCACCGAGTCGAAGTAATACAGCTCGCCGATCTCGCCGCTCTCGATCAGCTGCTTCATCCGCTGCACGGCGCCGGTGAAGACGAACGTATGGTCGACGGCGAGCCGCACCCCCTGGCGCTCCGCCAGCTCGCACAGCTCCTCGGCCTGGTCCGCGCGCGTCGTGAGCGGCTTCATCACGAGCACGTGCTTCCCCGCGAGCAGCGCCGTCTTGGCGAGCTCGAAGTGGGTGAACGACGGCGTAGCGATCACCACGAGGTCGAGGTCGGGCGCTTTCAGGACTTCCTCGGCCCGGTCGGTGATGGTGGGGATCCGGTACTCGGCCCCGACGCGCGTCGCCCGCTCGAAGCGGGTGTCGCACACCGCCTGCACCTGGCTGCGGGGATGGCGCGCGAAGTTGCGCACCAGGTTGGGCCCCCAGTACCCGCACCCCACCACCCCGACTCGGACGGCTTGGCCCTTCACGCGGCGCGGCCGGAGTTGAACAGCACGACGGGAATCGTTTTCAGCAGGATCTGGAGGTCGAGCCAGAGCGACCAGCGGCGCACATACTCCACGTCCAGCTCGCACATCTGCCGGAAGCTCACGCGACTGCGGCCCGACACCTGCCACAGGCCGGTTATCCCGGGCTTCACTTGCAATCGGTCGAACTGCCAGTGGTCGTAGCCCTCGAACTCATAGGGCACCGGGGGCCGCGGTCCCACCAGGCTCATCTCGCCCCGCAACACGTTGAACAGCTGCGGCAGCTCGTCGAGCGAGCTGCGACGCAGCCAGCGACCCACCCTCGTCACCCGGTCGTCGTCGACGAGCTTGTAGACGGGAGACGGGGGAAGCGGCGCGACCTCATCCGCCTGGAGTCGCCGGATCAGCTCCCGGTGGGCGGCGTCCGAGGCGCCGTGCCGCATCGTCCGGAACTTGAGGACCCGGAACCGCCGGCCGCCGGAGCCGATCCGCTCCTGGCCGAAGATCGCCGGGCCCGGCGAGTCCAGCTTGATCGCGGCGGCGAGGAGCAACATCAGGGGGGAGGCGAGGACCAGCCCGCCGAGCCCCCCGATCAGATCGACCGCGCGCTTGACCAGCAGCTGCCGCCCCTTGAGGGCGGGGGTCGTGAGCTCGATCAGCGCCTGGCCGTCCTGCCACACGATCGCCGGGCTGGCGCCCGTCGCTTCCAGCGTGCCCGGCGCGATCAGCAGCCGGCACCCTGCCGCCAGCGTCGCCGCGACCAGCCCCCGCAGGCGGGCGTCGCCGGGGTGACCGCACACCACCACCGTGTCGGCGGCCGCGGCGTGCAGCAGCGCCGGGAACTGCGCGATGTGTCCCAGCGCGCGGGGCGACGGCGGGCTGTCCACGTCCACGAATCCCACGGCCTCGTGCGCCATCACTTCGCGACACGCGGCCTCGGAGCCGACGAACAGCGTGCGCGCCCCCTCATGCTCCGGCGGCCCGAGCCGGGCCAGCAGCACCCCCGTCGCCCGCCGCTCGCTGAGCAGGCCGATCCAGACCAGCCCCGCGGTGACCGCGTACTGCAGCAGGGTGAGATCCACGCCGCGGGTCCAGAGGGCCGCCCACATGGGCATCGCCGTCGCGAGCGCGGCGGCGGCGAACAGGCGCCGCGGGTCGCGCCGCCGGTCGCCGGGGCCGTAGCTGCCCGTGACCAGCAGCGCGATCACGAGCGCCACGCCGAACTGCCAGCCGTTCAGGATGCCGCGCGCCAGGACGACCTGCAACAGGTGGGCGATGCCGTCGCCGAGCACGCGGTCGTCCCGGACCGCCTGCACGAAGGCGCGCATCGTGACGAACGAGACTAAATCGGCCGCGAACACGGTACCGACCCGGAGCGCTTCGCGAGCGACGTGGCGGCGGAGGTTGGACGGCGCCTGCTGCTGCAGGCCGAGCTGCACCGAAACTGGGGACGCACCAGCCGCCGCGGTCCGTATCACAACTCGGTTCCCAACAGCACCTCCACCCCTTCCCGGCGGAGCTTGCCCAAGAGCTTGGCCTCCACCCGCGCGGTGATCACGACGACGCCATCGGTCTGCACCTGCTCCATAACCTCGGCGTCACGATGCAGGTTGGCAAGCAGCCGGCCGTCGGCCAGGGGCACGCGGATCTGGGCGATGGGGCGGAGGGCCTGGGCGGAGGTCCGGAGGACGGCCCGCAGCCCCTCAACACCTGAATGCGGAGTGCGGAATGCGGAATGCGGAACAGATGAGGTGAGCACGGCGTGGGGATACCGCTCTCGTACCTGGGCGAGGAACGCCTCCGGATCGGGTAGCAGGTCCGCCTTGTTGAACACATGAATGACGCGCTAGCGCTCCGCACTGCCACTGTCGTTCCGCGTTCCGAGTTCCGAGTTCCGCATTTCGATGAGCGCCCGGTCCACCACCTCCACCTGTTCCTCCCACGCCGGATGTCCCGCGTCGATGACGTGCAGCAGCAGGTCCGCCTCGCGCGCCTCCTCGAGCGTCGCGCGAAACGACGCGACGAGGTGGTGTGGCAGCTTGCGGATGAACCCGACAGTGTCGGTGAGGCGGACGCGGTAGTTGTCCCCCACCTCCACCTCGCGGGTGAGGGTGTCGAGGGTGGCGAAGAGCCGGTCCTCGACGAACACGTCGGCCCCTCCCCCTGAGAGCGCGCGCAGCAGGCTGGATTTGCCGGCGTTGGTGTAGCCGGCCAGGGCGGCGCTGGGCAGGTCGCGCCGTCCTTGGCGCTGGTTGGCGCGGTGGTCGGCCACGTCCTCGAGCCGCCGCCGTAGAGTGGAGATCTTCTTGCGGATGACGCGCCGGTCCGTTTCGAGCTGCGTCTCGCCCGGGCCCCGCAGCCCGATGCCGCCGCGGATCCGCGAGAGGTGAGTCCACATCCGCGTGAGACGCGGCAACAGGTACTCGAGCTGCGCCAACTCGACCTGGAGCTTCGCTTCGTGGCTGCGCGCGCGGGTCGCGAAGATGTCGAGGATGACCTCGGTCCGGTCCATCACGCGGATGCCGAGCGCCCGCTCGAGGTTGACGCCCTGCACCGGGGAGAGGCCTTCGTCGAATAGCAGCAGCGTCGCCCCGGCGGCGCCCAGCAGACTCTTCAGCTCCTCGACCTTGCCAGCCCCGAGGAAGTAGTTCGGTGTGGGGGCGTCGACCCGCTGGAAGGTGCGGCCGATGACGGCGGCGCCGGCGGTGTCGGCGAGCCGCGCCAGCTCGTCGAGATGCTCCTCGGCGCGCAGCGCGTCGTCGCTGCCTTTGCGCGGCGCGCCCATCAGATAGGCGCGCTCCACGGGGGGCTGGATGTCGATCAGCGGACGAATAGCCGGACGCTCCCGAGGGGTCGTGCCAAAGATAATGGCGACTGTCGCGCCGTTCCCACAAAGCGCCGTCGCCTTGCCACCATGTCGCAGGCGCGCAGCACCATCCCCCGGCCCAGCAAGTCTCTGTCACCACGACGGTTACGCCGGCAGGCTGGAAAGGTGCCCCGCTGCACGCGGCTTGCCATTCGTGGTGGCCAATGCCACCCGCCACCAGCATCGCGGTTCAGACCGCTCGACCTGCATGGCAGCCGCGCAGCCTTCGCCTGGTCTGGAAGCCGGCGCCGGCGACCGTTTTCTGCCCGGTCGCGGAGCTGCCTCGGCGCCTGCTCAATGTCGTGGTAGCCGCCATCGGCCTGGTGCTCGCGGCGCCACTCATGGCCCTGATCGCCGTCTTGATCAAGGTGACATCCAAAGGACCGGTGCTCTACACGCAGACGCGCATCGGCCTCGACCGGCGGGATCCCAAGGTGGTATCGCTGAACCATCGCCGCGACTGGGACCACGGCGGCGCGCCGTTCCGGATCTACAAGTTCCGGACGATGGCCACGCGCCCGGGCCGCGCCGACGATCAGGTCTGGGCGCGACCCGAGGACCCGCGGGTGACGCCCATCGGGCGGTTGCTGCGGCAGTACCGGCTCGACGAGCTGCCGCAGTTGTGGAACGTGCTGCGCGGCGACATGAACGTCGTGGGCCCGCGGCCGGAACAGCCAAAGATCTTTCTCGAGCTCCGCGAGATGATCGACGGCTACGAGAGCCGGCAGCGCGTGCGGCCCGGGATCACCGGGTGGGCGCAGATCAACAATCACTACGACCGCTCCATCGAGGACGTGCGCCGCAAGGTGTCCTACGATCTCGAGTACATCGCGCGACAGTCGGTCATGCACGACCTGTGGATCATGGCCCGCACGGTGCCCGTCATGCTCTTCAAGAAAGGCGCCTGCTAGGCCGCCGCGTCGGCTCCCAGGTGGCGGTCCCGGCACCGCGCAGCATGTTGATCCAGGAGTGCACGACGGCGATGTTCCCCGCCAACACGTAGGCCGGCAGCGAGAACACCCGGGGCAGCCGCCGGCCCTCGGGCCACACCCACCCCAACACGGCCAGGGCAGCGGCGAGTCCCGCCGCGGCGAGCAGCCACCGCGCCCAGGGCTCCACGGTCGCCAGCGTGACCAGGGCGACGAGCGCCAGCAGGCCCGCATACGGCAGCAGCCAGCGGCATAGCTTGTGACTGAACAGCTCCCAGGCGAACAAGCGATAGCGCAGCGGGTTGAGGAGCGCGCGCTTGTAGAAGCACGTCTTCATCCCGCGCGTCATCGTGCGGACCTTGCGGCGGTACTCGCGACGGAGCGACGCGATGCGCGGGACATACACCACGGCCTCCTCCACCGAGACCGCGCGGTAGCCGTGCTGGCGGGCGGTGAGCGGCGCGGCGAAATCGCGGCTCAGGCCTTCGGGCAGCGGCTGCTGGTGTAGCGGCGCGCGGATCGCGTAGAAGCAGCCCGAGGCCCCCACGATCCCCGCGACCTTGGTCTCGAGGCGGCGGATCCACATCTCGTACCCGGTGTAGCCGGACTCACCCTGGTTCGCCTCGCCTTCCACGGTGCTCACGCTCAGATCCCGGCCGGAGGCCACGCCGACGGTGGGGTCGCCGAAGCGCGCGATCAGCGCCGTGAGCGCCGAGGGCGGCTCGCGGACGGAAGCGTCACTGTTGACGATGATCTCGCCCCGCGCGTGCCGCACGGCGGCGTTCTCGGCGGCCGTCTTCCCGCGGCGCCGCGGCAGCCGGATCAGCTCCACCCCGCGGTGCGCGAACTCCCGCACGATGTCGTCGGTGCGGTCGGTGGAAGCGTCCGAGATCACCAGGATCTGGCGGCATTCGGGGGGATAATCGCCGGCGAGCACGTGCTCCAGCTTGGCGCGGATGACCGCTTCTTCGTTGTAGACCGGGATCGTGACGCTCACCATCGGCCACTGCGGCGGTGCGCGAGGCGCAGGCCGCCGTCGCGGCACCAGGGCCAGCAGCTTGAGCAACAGCGGATAGCCGGCGTAAGTGTACACCCCGAGGCCGAGCGTTCCCCACAATACGACCTGCGCGCCGCTCACGCTCGGGCTCCGGCGCGTCCGCCAGCGGCCAGCGTGCGGTACAGAGATTCATAGCGCTCCAGCCAGGGGCCCAACCTGAACTTCTCCTCGAGGCGTCGCCGTGCCGCCTCGGCCCGGCGCCGGGCTCCAGCGGGATCGCCCAGGACCGCCGAGATGGCCGCGGCGAGCGCCGCTGGATCATTCGGAGGCACGAGGAGCGCTTCGGTGTCCGACACGACGTCCGGCACGCCCCCGACCGCCGTCGTGACCACCGGCACACCGGCCGCCATCGCTTCGAACAGCACCATCGGCGTACCCTCCGTGCGCGAGCTCAGCACGAAGACATCGAACGCCCGCAGCAGCCGGCCGGCCGCCGGGACGACGCCGTGCCAGGTGACGCGCTCTGCGACCCCAGCGGCAGCCGCGCCCCCCCCCCGCAGCGCCGCCGCCTTCGGCCCGTCCCCGAGCATGGACAGCCGCACGGTGGGGTCGTCCAGGCGCGCCAGGGCGCTCACCATCACGTCGGGCCCTTTCTCCGCGCTAAGCCGCCCTGCCCACCCGATCCACGCTCCGGCGGCATCGAGCCCCAGGACGGCCCGCGCCGCCGCGCGCGATAGCGGGGGGGGGGCGCGGCCACCGTTCCAGGCATTGGGGAGTAGCAGAATCCGCTCTTGGGCCACGCCGGCGCGGGTGAGGCGCTCCACGATCGGCCGGGACACGGCGACGACGCCGTCGAAGCGACGGTACGCACGGACCTGGAGCCACTCGTAGAAGCGGTTCCTCCAGTCGCCGCCGGTGAACCCGTGGACCGTGGTGACGACGGGAATCCCGAAGCGTGGCGGGACGGCCCCGTCCACCACGTCCGGGCGGTACCCGTGCGTGTGGACGACAGCCGGCCGCAGGCGGCGGCACAGGGCCGCGATGGCGGCCCGCTCGCGCAAATAGGCTCGCGTCGGGAGAGCGAGCAGCTCGACGGCGACGCCCGCCTGGCGCAGCGCCTGCGCCAGGAGGTGATCCCTCTCGGAGCCGTCCAGAATCACCGCGACGTGGACCGCGTGTCCTGCCCGACGGTGACCGCCCGCAAGCGCCTCCACGACGCGCTCCAGGCCGCCGAAGCGCGCGGGCGCGGTCACGTGCAGCACCGTGAGCCTCATCCGCCGAGCTGCCGCAGCGCGCGAGCGGCCACCTCGCGGCCGATGGCCAGCGACGCCGTGGCCGCGGGCGAGGGAGCGTTGAGCACGTGGATGGCGCCGGGGGTCTCCACGATGTGGAAGTCATCCAGCAGCTTGCCGGTGGCATCGACGGCCTGCGCGCGAACGCCGCTCCCGGCGGGTACGAGGTCTGCCGGGCGGACCTCCGGGACCAGGCGCCGCAGGGCCCGGACGAACAACCGCTTGTTGTAGGAGCGGCCCAGCTCGGCGAGCCCGGCGCGCCAGTGGGCCCGCGCCATCCTCCAGAATCCACCATAGGAGAGCGTGCCCGCGAGGTCCCGGACCGACACGTCCCAGCGGCGATACCCTTCGCGTGCCCACGCCAGTACGGCGTTGGGCCCGGCCACGACGCGATCGGCCACCGTGCGGGTGAAATGCACGCCCAGAAACGGCAGCGCCGGATCGGGCACCGGGTAGATGGCCGCGCGGACCAGCGCGCGCCGCGCCGGCACGAGCTCGTAGTACTCGCCGCGGAAGGGCACGATCACGACGCCGCAATCCGCCCCGGCCAGCCGGGCGAGACGATCCGCCTGAAGCCCAGCACAGTTGACGAGCAGCGCCGCCCGGCAGTCGCCGAGGGCCGTCCCGATCATCAGGCCGCTGCCGTCGCGCCGGATCTCGTGCACGCGGGCGCCGGTGAGCACCTCGCCGCCGGCATGCCGCACTCGTGCCGCCAGCGCCTCCACGACCCGCGCGAAGTCGACGACGCCCGCCTCCGGTACCCACAACCCCGCCAGCCCTTGGGCCGCGGGCTCCACCTCCCGCAGCTCGGCCGCGGCGAGACGACGCAGGCCCTGCAGACCGTTCGCCTGGCCGCGCTCTTCCAGCCGCGCGAGAGCGCTCAGCTCAGCGGACCGCGTGGCCACGACGAGCTTGCCGGTGCGGCGGTACGTGATCCCCGCCTGGTCGCAGAAGCGGTACAGCGCCTCCCGCCCCTCCCGACAGGTCCGCGCCTTGAGCGAACCCGGCTGGTAGTAGAGCCCCGAATGGATCACGCCGCTGTTGTGCCCGCTCTGGTGGGCGGCGAGGCGGCCCTCCGCCTCCAGCACGATCACCGATCGGCCGGGGCGCTGGACGAGCGCGTAGGCCGTCGCCAAGCCGACAATGCCTCCCCCAACGACGACGATCTCCGCCCTGGCTCTCACCGGGAGAGTAACCCGGCGCAGCGCAAGACGAACCCTTCGGCCGAGACTCCGGCGGGCACGTTGAGTCGCGGCAGATGGAAGCGCGCCGCCGCCGGCACCCGCGGAGCGGCGCGAGGCAGCCACCCCCCGTCTACCCGCACGGCCGCGCGATACCCCGCGGCGCCGGCAGCCTCTTCCACCTCGGGGGACCAGCACCCGTACGGATAGGCGAGCCAGTCGATCACGTGCGTGAACCGGTCACGCAGCCACTGGAGCGGGCGGCGCAGCTCGTCCTGGAGCCGCGCGGCCGCCACGCGCGTGAGGTTGGGGTGCCCCCAACTGTGGGCGCCGAAAGTAATCCCGGGGAGCCGGCCGACCGCCTGGAGCTCCTCCTCGGCGGCTACCCGCGCCCAGGCGGGCACCTCCGCGACGCGCAGACCCGTTGCTCGTGCCCAGGCGCGGACGGCCCCGTCGTCCCCCGCGAGTGCCTCCACAGCTTGCGCGCGCACGGCGGGCTGCACCTCCCCGCCGGGTGGGTCCGCGAGGGCATCCCACCAGAACGTCCCGCCGCCCACAAACTGGGGCGCGACGAAGACCGTCGCCGGCATCCCGCGTGCGACGACCTCCGCCAGCCCGATGGTGATCGCCCCCCGATACGCGTCGTCGAAGGTGAGCGCGGCGCGCGGCCGATTCCGCCGGGACGCCGAGGGATCGAGGACCGCGTCCAGTGGCACGACGTCGTGCGTGCGCCGCAGCTGGTCGAGCTGCGCCGCGAAGGCCCGGCGCGGCAGGTGCAGGCTGCCATCACCGACGGCAGCCGCGCGGTCGGGCAGCACGTTGTGGTAGGCCAGCACGACCGCCTGCGCCCCGCGCCAGCGCCGGGCCAGCGCCGCGATGCCGCTGCGGGCCAGCAGGATCTCGGACGCCCGCTTCATGCCGGCGCGCGGCATCGCTCGGACGTCGTCCAGAAACGCTCCCTCCTCACCCCCGATAGATCGTCAGGATCAGGCCCGGGTCGCCAGGGCGGGCGCCGCGAAGCGGTCAGCGATGGCGGTGAAGCGGAACTCCGAGAGGAGCCGCTCGAGGCGCGGGAGCGTGCGGCCCAAGCCGGTGTAGTGCCGGAGCCGAGCCAGCCAGGACACCGGGAGCGTCGGCTGCGCCGGATCGATCTCCCACGGATGCAGGTAAAAGGTCGCCGGGACTCCACGGCGATCATACTCCGCGATCGTCGACCGGACCAGGGCATAGGGGAAAATACGGAAGTACGCCCCGCCGCCGGCGGGCAGGTTCACTCCCAGGCGGCGCAGCGTGGCCGGGGGCAGCTCGGCGAGTCGGCCGGCCGGCCGCTCCAGCCAGTGGGGGTCGCGGCCACCGCCGGCGTAGCCATAGCCCGGCCGGCGCACGGGGTAGAGGCTCGAGTCGTAGCGATACCCCTCCTCGAGCAGGATGTCGAGCGCCCACTCCCGTCCCGACACGATCGAAAAATTCGGCGCCCGGAATCCCAGACACGGCTGCCCGCTCAGCTCCTCCAGCAGCTGCTTGGTGCGACGTACCGAGGCCCGGAACTCGTCGGGGGTCTGCTCGCCGACCCGCTTGTGGTCCCAGCCGTGGGAAGCGGCCTCGTGACCGGCGCGTACGATGGCGCGGACCAGATTGGGATGCCGCTCAGCCACCCAGCCGAGGACGAAGAACGTTCCCCGGGCACGATGGCGGGCGAGCAGGTCCACGAGCCGGCCGACGCTGGCCTCGACGCGAGAGTGCAGCGTAGCCCAAGAGTCCCGCGACACGTAGCCTTCGAAGGCCGAGACCTGGAAGTACTCCTCGACGTCGACGGTGAAGTGATGGGCGATCATGATTTGCGAGCCAGGATGCTGAGTAGGCTCAGCAGGAACCGTGCCGTCCGAAGGCCTGCGGTGTTGCGCGCCTGCCACAGCGCTAGCTTAAAGGGTGGGCGGCGCCATGACGCTCACCAGCGCCCGCAAGCAACGGTCGATCCGGGCGTAGCTCTCCTCGAAGACGCTCCCCGGCTGTTCGACCGGGTCCCGGATAGTCCGCTGGGTGATCGGCTCGGGATCGAGATCGCCGAGCACGACGACGTCCGACCGCCACCGCCCGAAATGAGCGCAGACCGCGTCTTGCTGCGCGGGCTCCATGACCAGGATCAGCTCGGCGGCGGCCACCTCCTGCGGCCCCAGCAACTGGGATCGGTGTTGGGAAAGGTCGACGCCGTGCTTACGGGCGGCCGCGACCGCCTCGGGAGGCGCGGGCCGATCCGGCCCGATGAACCCCGCGGAGTCCACGCGAACCCCTCCCGCCGGTGTCGCCGGCAGCAGCCGCCGCAGCATCCCCGCTGCGTAAGGGCTGCGACAGATATTGCCGTAGCAGACGACCAGGATCGAGCCCGGAATCCCTCTGGCGCCGAGCCGGGCGAGGGCCCTCCGGCGCCGGAGCCGGTGCAGCAGGCGCGCCGGCAGAGCGCGGACCAGGCGCGCCGCGCCGCGCCACCCCGCAGAGGCGGGGCGAATCGGGAGAGTCGTCACGGCAGCAGTTTCTTGAGTGGGACGTCCCCGCTCCCATGCAGCCCCAGACGCTTATCGCCGAGCGGGGTGTCGAGCAGGACGGCGCCGGTGAGGCCGTAGCGGATCGCCTGGCGGCTGAGCAGCGCCCGGGCCCCCGCGCCCACGCCGGCCCATTCGAAGCGCACCGGGACGACCACCTGGTTGTGATTCTGGGGCGAGAGATCGAGCGGCTTCTCGAGCACGGCATCCCCGAAGTGCGTAGCTTCGAGGTCCAGGCCGAGCTCCATCCGCGTCGAGCGCACCCGGTAATCGTTCGGGTTGTACACGTCGAAGATCAGGTTCATGGTCCCACCCGACAGGCCGAGCCCGGTGATGTCGATCTCCTTGAGCTGGACATCGGGATCCTGGAAATAGAGCTTCCCGAGGGTAGCGCACCCAACTACCACCACCCACAACCCCAACCACCCGGGAAGGGGGAAGGGGGAATGGGGAATGGTACTGTGAGTGCGCTTTGTCACCTTTCCCCAGTCCCCAGTCCCCATTCCCTCTTGAGCTTCTCCCACCACTCCATCCTCTCCTTGACCGTCTTCTCGTATCCGAACTCCGTGGGGTCGTACCAGCGCTGGCCGCGCAAGGGCTCGGGCAGATACTCCTGCGGGACGTACGCGCCCGCGAAGCCGTGTGCGTACTTGTACCCTTCGCCGTAGCCGAGTTCTTTCATCAACGGCGTCGGGGCGTTGCGGATGTGCAACGGCACGGGCGCGGCCGGGTGCTCCCGCGCCGCCTCGGCCGCCCGGCCGAACGCCTCGTACACCTTGTTCGACTTGGGTGCGGTGGCAAGGTAGATGACGGCCTCCGCCAGCGCGAGCTCGCCTTCCGGGCTGCCCAGGAAGTGGTAAGCGTCCTTCGCCGCCAGCGCGACCGACAGCGCCCGGGGATCGGCCAGCCCGATGTCCTCGCTCGCCATGCGCACGATGCGGCGCGCCAGGTAGAGGGGATCCTCCCCGCCGGCCAGCATGCGCGCCAGCCAGTACAATGCCCCTTCCACGTCCGACCCGCGCACCGCCTTGTGGAGCGCGGAGATCAAGTTGAAGTGTTCCTCGCCGCCCTTGTCGTACTTCGCGAAGCGTTTCTGAAGGGCATCCGCGATAACACCGACGGACAGTCGGACGGTCGGACGGTCAGACGGACCACGCTTCCCCATTCCCCTTTCCCCTTTCCCCGTCGTGTATTCCGCTGCCGCTTCGAGGGCTTGCAGCGCCCGCCGGGCGTCGCCGTCCGCCTCGCGGGCCAGCAAGGCGAGGGCGTCGTCGTCGATCTGGAGCTCCAGGTGGCCCAGCCCCTGGTCGCGGTCCTGCAAAGCGCGCTCCACCAGGGCGCGGATGTGCTCTTCACGCAACGGCTCGAGCACGAACACGCGACAGCGTGACAGCAGCGCCCCCGTCAGCTCGAAGCTCGGGTTCTCCGTCGTGGCGCCAATGAGGGTGATGATCCCGTTCTCCACCCACGGCAGGAACGCGTCCTGCTGGGCGCGATTGAAGCGGTGGATCTCGTCGCAGAACAGGATCGTGCCCTGCCCCGGAAACTTGAGCCGCTCCTCAGCTTCCTTGATGATCTCGCGGACGCGGCCCACCCCTTCGGTGACGGCCGAAAACGGCTCGAAGTGCCGGTCGGTGTAGTTGGCGATGATCTTGGCGAGCGTCGTCTTGCCCGAGCCCGGCGGCCCCCAGAAGATGCACGACCCGACGTCGCCCCGGCGGATGAGCTCGCCCAGCGCCTTGCCCGGTCCCAGGAGATTCTCCTGGCCGAGGAAGCCGTCGAGGGTGCGCGGGCGCATCCGGGCCGCGAGCGGCGCGGCGGAGCGCTGGAAGAGGGAGGGTTCAGACACGGGAGACGGGAGGAGAGAGTCGGGATGCGAGATGGGGGATGCGGGATGCGCGCCACGGCCGGGATGCGAGATGCGGGATGCGGGATGCGTGCGTCAAAGCAATCCGCTCTTGCGCGATTCCGGTACGCTGAGTCTCGTTCCACGGCGCTACCTTAGCGCCATGCGGAGACTCCAGAAGTTGGATACCTGGCGCGGAGCCCAGGAGCTCGCGCGGGCAGCCTACCTGCTGACCACCACCCCAACCGTTTCCAAGCACTTCGCACTCGTCGATCAGATCCGTAGAGCCGCGATCTCCATCCCCGCGAACATCGCAGAAGGGTATGCGCTCGGAACCACCGCGCAGTTCGTTCGGTGCTTGAAGATAGCTCTGGGCTCGTCTACAGAGCTGCTCAGTCACCTTACACTCCTCAAGAGCCTGGGCCTCATGCCCGAAACAGAACTCCAACCGTGCATCGACCTATGCGAACGAGTCGTGGCGATGACCATCGGCCTGATCCGCAGGCTGATGAGCCGCTGATCGTCACGCATCCCGCATCCCGCATCGCGCATCCCGCCTCTCGCATCACGCATCGCGCATCGCGCATCCCGCATCGCGGATCCCGATTCTCGTTTTCCGATCACACCGCATGGTCAAGAATCAGCTTCGTAACAAAAAAGGTCCCGGCGCCCGCGAAAAACGCGGCCGGCAGTTTCCAACCCCGTTTCCCCTGGAACTCAGGAACCAGGTTTGAGGCGGCCACGTAGATCGTCACGCCGGCCGACAGGGCCAGCCCGTGCCGCACCAAGAACCCCACGTAGTCCGTGAGCAGCACACCGGCCAGCGTCGCCAACCCGAGCAGCGCGGCCGCGCTGACCGCCTGACCGGCCGACCGCCCGACCGCCAGGTAGAGGCTCGAGATCGTCACGCCTTCCGGCAGCTTATGCAGGAAGATGGCGACGAACACCATCGCCCCCAACTGCGGCCCGACGAGGAAGGCGCTGGCGATGGCCACCCCGTCGAAGAAGGTGTGGAGCAGCAACCCCACGAGCGCGGACGTCCCCGCGACGTCATTGACATGGTGGGTCTCCTCGCCGAAGTGAAAATGGGTCGTCAGCGTGTGCTGCGTCAGGTGCACCGCCAAATAGCCCGCGAGCACCAGGGCGGGCGCGGCCCGGCCGCTGCGCGCGAACGCTTCCGGGAGGATCTCGACGATCGCGACCGCCAGCATGAACCCGGCGCCGAACGCCACGAAGTGCTCGATCAGCCTGAGGCCCCGTGCCGCCCGCCGCACCACCGCCAGGCCGCCGAGCACGTTGCCCAGAGCGGCGACCAGGGCATACAGCAGGGCGCTAGACACGGGACAGCAGATATTCCCGGGTGTTCCGGGCGGGATCCTCGAGCACCTCCGCCAGCAGCCGTTGCAGGGTCTCCCCGACGCCGGGCCCCGCACGCACCCCGGCCGCCAGCAGGTCGGAGCCGTTCACCGCGAGGTCTTGGAGGGTGAGGGGATCCTTGGCGGCCCGGATGGACGCGACCAGTTGAGGGAGCCGGGATACGGGATGCGGGATGCGCGATGCGTAGCCTCCCAGCAAGGCGAGCAGGTCGTCTGCATGAGCGCCAACCTCCGACAACCAGCGCCGCACTCCCGGCAAGTGCCTCGGGTCCGGGTACTTGTCGCGCCATTGCGCGATCGCGCGCCCGCGCTCGATGTCCTTGTTGGAGCACTTGAGCCGCGTGAGCAAGGAGGCGGGGTCGGAGGCGAGAAAGGCTGTGATCAACACGGGGTCACGGGGCAGCTTGTCGACGGCCTTCGCGATTCCCCTTTCCCCATTCCCCTTTCCCGTCTGTTGGAGTTCCGGCAGCCAGATCCGCGCCGCCCCGACCTCCCCCCACAGCGCCACGAGCTTGCTCACCTTCCGCGCCGTGGCGATCCCCTTGAACCACTCGTCCCGCACCCGCTCCGCCGACAGCTGCGCCAGTCCCTGGGCGTTGGCCTTGGCGGCCTCCAGCGTCCGGGACTGAATGCGGAAGGCGAACCGCGCGCTGAAGCGCAGCGCCCGGAGGATGCGCAGGTAGTCCTCCTGAAAGCGCCAGTTCGGGTCCCCGACCGAGCGGATCACCTTCTTGTCCAGGTCGGCCCGCCCGTTGAACGGATCGCGCCACTCGTGCCGCAGCGGGTGATAGGCGATCGCGTTGATCGTGAAGTCCCGCCGCGCCAAGTCGTCCATGAGCGACACGCCGAACTCCACCACCGCGTGGCGGCCATCGGTGCGGATGTCTTTGCGGAACGTGGTGACCTCGTGCGGGCGGTTCTTCGCGTCCAACACGGCGACGGTGCCGTGCTCGACGCCGACAGGCACCGTGCGCTTGAACAGCCGCTGCACCTCCTGGGGCGGGGCGGCCGTGGTCAGGTCGAAATCGTGGTTCTCGGTGCCGAGCAGGTTGTCGCGGATAGCGCCGCCGACGCACCAGGTCTCGAAGCCGGCCCCCTCGAGACGCTTGGCGATCTTGAGAACCTCGGGCGGGATGGCGAGGCGGGCCGGAAAGGTCATCCGCAGAGCACTGAGCCGCCGTTGACGTTCAGGATTTCCCCAGTGATGTGCCGCGCGAGATGGGAGCACAGGAAGGCGATCGGTCCCGCCACGTCCTCAGGACTCGCCACGCGGCCCAGCGGGATCGTCCGCTCGATCTCCCGTCTCCCGGCTCCCGCCTCCCGTTGGTACGGTTGGGCCGACATCTCCGTGTCCACCCACCCAGGCGCCACGCAGTTGACGTTGACCCGAGGGGCGAGCTCGACCGCAAGCGACTTGGTGAGCGCGATGACCGCGCCCTTGGTGGCGGCGTAGTCGGCGTGGAAGGCCTCGCCGCGCTGGCCCGCCGTGGAGGAGACGAGGACGATCTTGCCGCCGTCGCCCAGGTGGGGGATCGCGGCGCGGCAGACGTAGAAGACGGCATCGTAGTTCGCGCGCCGGGTCTCCTGCCATTGCGCGTCCGCCATCGCGGCGAGCGGGGCATCGTCGGCGGGCCAGACGCCGTGGTTCACGATCAGCAGGTCGATCCCGCCGAGCGCGCGGACGACGTCCGTGACCGCGCGGGCGGCGCTCGCCGCCTCCCCCAGATCGCCCGCGACCGCGACCGCCCGGCCGCCCGACCGCCCGATCGCCTCGACGGTGGCCGCCGCCTCGTCCTGGCGGCTGCGGTATCCCACCGCCACTGCGGCGCCCGCCCGCCCCAGCAGCAGTGCCGTGGCCCGGCCGATGCCGCGGCCCCCGCCCGTGACGAATGCCCGCTTCCCCGTCAGGTCAATCACCCGACCCGCATCCGGTCTTCCACGATCTCGCAGATTACATGCTCGATGGCCAGGTGCAGCTCCTGGATGCGCGCGGTGTCGTCCGAGGGGACGATGAGGACGATGTCGGCGAGGTCCTTGACCTGACCCCCGCCCTTGCCCAGGAAAGCGACGATCGGCACGCCGCGGGCCTTCGCGGCCTGCGCGGCGCGCACCACGTTGGGGCTCTCGCCGCTCGTCGAGTGCAGCACGAGGAGGTCTTCCGGCTTCGTCAGCGCCTCGACCTGGCGCGCGAACACCTCGTCGAAGCCCATGTCGTTGGCGCAGGCGGTGAGGAGCGAGGTGTCGGTGGTGAGCGCCACAGCCCGCAGGCCGGGGCGACTGGTCTGGTAGCGGACCACGTACTCCGTGGCGATGTGCTGCGCGTCGGCGGCGCTGCCGCCGTTGCCGGCGAAGTACAGCGCCCCGCCCGCGCGCAGCGTTTGCTCGTAGCGCGCCGCGATGGCGGCGATCGCGTCGGCCTGCTCGGCGGCGACGCGGCTCGCGAGGGCGGCGAGCCCCCCTCCGCCGCCCTCCCCCAACGCCTCGCGTACGCGGTCGGCCGGAGTCAGGCGCGCACCGCCTGGACGAACGCCTCCAGCGCCGGCCCCGTCCCGCGCTCCACGATCGTCCCGATCACCACGAAGTCGGCCCCGGCTGCTCGGGCGGCATGCGCCTGCTCCGGGGAGCGAATCCCGCCACCCACGAAGAGCGGCACCGCCGGGTCCCCTCCCACCCCCGCCCCCCCAGTCGCGGCGCGACAGGCGCGGATCACCGCGGCCGGCACCGGTCGCTCGGCGCCGCTGCCGGCGTCGAGGTAGATCGCCTGCATTCCGATCAGGCGCGCCGCCATCGTGTGCGCGGCGGCGAGCTCCGGCTTGTCCGCCGGCAGCGGCCGGGTCTGACTGACGGCCTCGACGCTCGTCACGCGGCCGCCGTCGATCAGGAGATAGCCGGTCGAGAGCGTCGGCACCGGGTGGCGCTGCAGGAACGGCACCGCCCGGATGTGCTCCTCGATCAGGTACTGCGGATTGCGGCCGGAGACGAGCGAGAGGAACAGCACCAGATCGACCTGGTCGGTGAGCTGCATCGCCGAGCCGGGGAACAGCACGAGCGGAAAGTCGGGCACCGCCGCGCGCAGCGCCGCGGCGACGAAGTGCGTGGCCCGGGTGCCGTCGAACGAGGAGCCGATCAGTAGAGCGGCCGCGCCCGCGTCACGCGCTGCCACGCCGATCCGTGCCGCTTCCCCAGGCGGCGTGTGGCTGGGGTCGATCAAGACGAGCAGGCCCGGGCGGCGATCGAGCAGGATCATCCTCGGGGCTCCCCGATCCCCTCCCGACCACCGGCCACGCGCTCGGCGAGCGCCGTCAGGCCGTCCACCTCCGCCTCCGCTTGAGCCTCGAAGCCGTACGTGACGAACGCGTCCGCGGCCAGCAAGTCCAGCGCCAGCTCCCGCCCCCCTGCTGGCGCCCGGGTCACGCGGGCGAGCAGCCGGCGGCCAAGCTCGACCAGGCAGCCCGGGAGGGCCTCCCGGGCGGGGGGGGGGGGAGAGGACTCGGCCGCTGCCGCAAGATGGGCCGCGAGCACCGGCGGCGGCGCCGGCCGACGCTGATCGAGCCACGTGAGCACGTCTTGCGTCGTCATGACGTGATGACCGAGGACACCAGACTGGGAAGCTGCGTCACCAAGTCCTCCACCGTAGTCGTTTCTCCAACGCCGCCGGAGGCAAAATGCGACCGCCCGCCCCCTTTGGCTCCGGTCGAGGACGAAATCACCTGGGCGAGGACGCCCGCACTGAATCCTTTCGCCACCAGGTCGTCGGTCAGCGCTACATAGATGCCGGGACGGCCGCCGGCCGATCGGCAAACGATCACAGAAACTGCACTCGAGTGCCGTTCGCGGAAGAGGTCCAAGGACTTGGCGATCTGGTTCCGATCCTCGAGCGGGGTGGGCCCGTAGTACAACTTCGCGCCCCCGGGCAGGACGTACTCCTGCTGCGGCATGACGTTACCGGATGTCGTCTTCAACAGCTCCGCGATCTGCTTCTCGTGCTTGCGCTGCTGCTCCAGCAGGGCTTCCAGGCGCCGCGTCAGGTGTTCCGGCTGAGTCTTGAGCACGCTCGCGGCCTGCTTGAGCCGGTCTTCCAGCTCCCGCGCGTAGCGGTACGCCGTGGGGCCGGTGATCGCCTCGATGCGGCGCACGTTGGCCGCGGCTCCGGTCTCGTGGGTGAAGCGGAACAGCGCGATCTGCCCGGTGGTCGGCACGTGCGTCCCCCCGCACAGCTCCAGGGAGACGCCGGACACGTCCACGACGCGGACGACGTCGCCGTACTTCTCGGTGAACAGCGCCATCGCTCCGGCGTCGATCGCCTCCTTGTACTTCATCTCGCGCGTCCGCACCGGGAGGTTCTCCCAGATATGCTGGTTCACCTCCTCCTCGATGCTGGCGAGCACGTCGCCGGAGATCGGCCCGTGGTGGCTGAAGTCGAAGCGCAGGCGCTCAGGATCCACGACGGACCCCTGCTGGCTCACGTGCGTGCCGAGGATCTTGCGGAGGGCCGCGTGCACCAGGTGCGTCGCCGTGTGGTTGCGCTCGATATTGTGGCGGCGCGTCTCATTCACCTGCGCCAGCGCGGGCGTGGGCTCGAACGTCTCGCCGAACGTGCCGACGACAGCGCTCTTGCCGTCCACCTTCTCGACGTCCTCGATCGTCAGCTCCCAGCCCTCGCCTCGCACGACGCCGGTGTCGCTCACCTGACCCCCCGACTCGGCGTAAAACGGATTCTCTGCCAGCACCAGCTCGAGCCGCTCCCCCTCCTGGCGAAAGGCGATCGGCTCGGTCTCCGCGCGGGTCGTCTCGTAGCCAACCCACTTCTGGCGGCCCTTCGGTTTGACGATGACCCAGTCACCGGCCTGCTTCGTCTTCAGGAGCGGACCGGTCGTCCCCCCCCGTTTCCGTGCCGCGCGTGAGCGGTGTCGCTGCGCCGCGAGCGCGCGCTCGAAGCCCTCGACGTCCACCGTCTGGCCGCGCTCGGCCGCGATCATCTGCGTGAGGTCGAGCGGGAACCCGTAGGTGTCGTACAGTTTGAATGCGTCGTGGCCGGAAATCGTCGTGGCCCCATCTCCCTTCAGCTCGTCGAGCCGTCGCAGCCCGCCGTCGATCGTCTCGAGGAAGCGATCCTCCTCGGCGCGCGTCACCTGCTCGATATGCACGCGCTTCGCAGCGAGCTCGGGGTAGACCGCTGCCATCGTGTGGATGACGGTGCCGGCGAGGTGCACCAGCGTCGGCTCGCGCCGGCCCAGCAGCCAGGCATGGCGCACCGCCCGCCGCAGGATGCGCCGCAGCACGTAGCCACGGCCGTCGCTGGCGGGGTAGACCCCGTCCGCGAGCAGGAACGCCACCGCACGGGCGTGATCGGCGAGCACGCGGAACGGTGCACCTGCCGGACCCCGGTCGTAGGGCTTGCCCACCACTTCGATCGCCCGCTCGATGATCGGCACGAAGAGATCGGTGTCGAAGTTCGACGGCACGCCCTGCAGCACCGAGGCGGTGCGTTCGAGGCCCGCCCCCGTGTCGACGGAAGGCGCGGGAAGCGGGATGCGGGATGCGTCCGGCTGCTGATCGTACTGCATGAACACGAGATTCCAGATCTCGAGGAACCCGCCCTCGTCGCTCACGGCCACGAACTCCTGGAGCGTGGGAGCCTTGCCGCTCTTCCCCCGCTCCCCACGGACATCAACCAGGATCTCGGAACACGGTCCGCAGGGCCCCGTGTCACCCATTTGCCAAAAGTTGTCCTTGTCGCCGAGGCCGTAGATGCGGGCGTCGGCGATGCCGGTGATCTTCCGCCACAGCCGGCGGGTCTCGTCGTCCGCCTGGTGGACGGTGACGTACAGCCGGTCGGGATGGATCCCCATCCACTCCGAGCTCGTCACCCACTCCCATGCGAATTCGATCGCCTCTTGCTTGAAGTAGTCCCCGAAGGAAAAGTTGCCCAGCATCTCGAAGAACGTCTGGTGGCGGGCGGTGTGGCCGACCTGCTCCAGATCGTTGTGCTTGCCGCCAGCGCGCACGCATTTCTGGCAGGTGACGGCGCGCTGGTAATCGCGCCGCTCGAGGCCCTGGAACACGCGCTTGAACTGCACCATGCCGGCGTTGGTGAAGAGGAGGGTCGGGTCATCGCCCGGGACGAGGGAGGAGCTCGCCACCTCCCGGTGGCCGCGGGCAACGAAGTAGTCGAGGAACTTGCGGCGGATGGCGGCGGCCTGCATGGCGGTGAATATAGCTGGCTCCGGAGGGCAACTGAAAGGCTAGCTGGGACTTACCCGCACAGTCGCTCCACGAGCGCCCGCATCTTTCCTCCGCTGAATCCGCGGCGCAGCAGGTACGCGGTGAGCCGCCGTTTGCGCACCGGCGCCGGCAGGTCGGCGAGCTGGCGCACGCGCCGCTCCGCGATGGCGCGCGCCTCCTCGTCGGGATCCACGCCCTCGTCGGTCACGGCCCGCGCCACCGCCGTCTCCGCGAGGCGACGCTCCACGCCCTGCGCCAGCAAGTCCTTGATCAAACGGGCCGGCCCCCGCCCGCGGCCCAGCCGCGATGCTGCGTACGCTCGCGCGAAGCGCGCGTCGTCGAGCAGGCCCTGCCCGGTGAGCCGCGCCAGCGCGTCGTCGACCGCGGCGGGTGGATGCTGCTTCTGGATCAGGCGCCGCCGCAGGTCCGCCCGTGCATGGGACCGGCGCGCCTCGACCCGCACCGCGGCCCGGTAGGCCGCCTCGAGATCGGCCAACTCCTGCAGCCGAGCCAGCACCGGCGCCGCGATCTCGCGCCCCAGGGCCAGCGGCAGCTCGGCCAGTGCGTCGGCCGGCAGTGAGGCAAACCGCCCCCGATCCACCTCGAGCAGCCGGTTGCCGGGCTGGCGCGGATCGGGGGCGAGCCCGGTGAGGGTCGGCACTACTCCTCCGCGGCGGGGGCCTCCTCGTCGGCCGCGACCGTGGCCTTCACGCCGAGGTGCTCCTTGACCCGCGCCTCGATCTCGGCCGAGAGCTCGGCGTGGTCCTTGAGGTACAGCTTGGCGTTCTCCCGTCCCTGCCCGATGCGGTCCTTGCCGTAGGAATACCACGCACCCGACTTCTCGATGATCCCCGCCTCGGCGGCGATGTCTACGAGCAGCGATTCGTGGCTGATCCCCTCGTCGAACATGATGTCGAATTCGGCCTGCCGGAACGGCGGCGCGACCTTATTCTTCACCACCTTCACGCGGACGTGATTGCCGATCACCATCTCGCGCTCCTTGACCGGGCCGAGGCGGCGCATGTCGAGCCGCACGGAGGCGTAGAACTTGAGCGCCCGGCCTCCCGTAGTGGTCTCGGGATTCCCGAACATGATCCCGATCTTCTCGCGCAGCTGGTTGATGAAGATCACCGAGGTGCGCGAGCGGTTGATGGCGCCGGCCAGCTTGCGCAGCGCCTGGCTCATGAGGCGCGCTTGCAGGCCCATGTGCGCGTCGCCCATCTCGCCCTCGATCTCGGCCTTGGGAACGAGCGCGGCGACCGAGTCCACGACCACCACGTCCACCGCCCCCGAGCGTACCAGGATCTCGCAGATCTCGAGCCCCTGCTCGCCGGTGTCGGGCTGGGAGACGAGCAGATTGTCCACGTCGACGCCCAGCTTCTTGGCGTATTCCACGTCCAGGGCATGCTCGGCATCGATGTAGGCCGCGGCGCCGCCGCCGCGCTGGGCATGCGCCGCCACGTGCAGGGCGAGCGTGGTCTTGCCGCTCGACTCCGGTCCGAAGATCTCGGTGACCCGGCCGCGGGGGATGCCCCCGACGCCGATCGCGGCGTCCAGGTTGATCGCTCCGGTCGAGATGGCCGCCACCCGCACGCGGGGCGAGTCCGCACCCATCCGCATGATGGCGCCTTTGCCGCAGGTCTTCTCGATCTGAGTGATCGCCAGATTCAGGGCTTTGCGACGCTCGTCGCTCAACTGGGGCGTGGTTTCGCGGGATTCAGCCGCCATGAGAGTCCTCGACATGGGTTGCGGGCCTCGGGTGTTGGAGACCCGAATATATACCGAAGCCCGGGTTAGCGCCACCCGGGGCGGAACGCGTCTTCCAGATGCTCCAACCGGTCGCCGGTCAAGGCGATGCAGTCGAATCGGTACACGTCCGTGGGCCGGCCTAACCGGTCGACCCAGGCCCGGGCGGCCTTCACGAGTTCCCGCCGCTTGGCGCCCGTGACCGCCTCCAGCGGGCTGCCGAACGCGTCGCTCCGCCGCGCCTTCACCTCGATGAACGCCACCAACCGCCCGCGCCGGGCGACCAGATCGATCTCCGTGCGGCCCATCCGGAACCGGTGCGCCAGCACGAACCAGCCGCGGCTCTGCAGGTAGCGGATGGCCTGTCGCTCTCCGGCGAGCCCCTGCCGGTGGCGCTCGTCGGTCCACTCCTGCGGGTCACTGCGGAGGCCGCTCCTCACGGCTGCAACCTAGCCCGCCGTGATTCGAAGCGATAACCGGATTCACGCCGCCCGAAGCGTTCCTTTGCAAGCCATCTGCCGTCAGTCGTCAGCTATCAGCCATCAGTGACTGACGGCAGATGGCTGATGACTGACGGCTACGTCGCCCCACAGATCTCGTTCAGCTCCTCGAGCCCTACCAGCACGTCCCGCGGCTTGCTGCCGTTGGCCGGGCCCAGAATGCCCGCGACCTCCAGCTGGTCGATGATGCGCGCCGCGCGGCCGTAGCCGATGCTCATGCGACGCTGCAGCAGCGAGGTCGAGCCGAGCTGGTTCTGGATGCAGACCTCAGCGGCTTGTCGGAACAGGGGATCGCGTTCTCCCCCTCCCTGCTCCCCGCTCCCCCCTCCCTCTTCCGCGGCCTTTTCCGCTTCTTCCAGCGCCGCGACCTGCTCGCCGATGCTCGACCCAGCGGGCGCGGCGGCCGCGGCGTGCGCCTTGTACCAGTCCATGAGGCGCTCGGTCTCCTCCGTGGAGATGAACGCGCCCTGCACCCGCAACAGCTCGCTCTTCCCCGGTGGGAGGAACAGCATATCGCCGTTACCGAGCAGCGTCTCGGCGCCGTTCTGATCGAGAATCGTGCGGCTGTCCACCTTGGCCGACACCCGGAAGGCGATCCGGCACGGGAAGTTCGCCTTGATGAGGCCCGTGATGACGTTCACCGACGGCCGTTGCGTCGCGAGCACGATATGGATCCCGATGGCGCGCGCCTTCTGAGCCAGAGTCGCGAGCGGGGTCTCGATCTCCCCCTGCACCGTGAGGATCAGGTCCGCGAGCTCGTCCACGATGAGGACGATGTAGGGGAGGATCCCGTCGGTGTACTCGCCGTCGAGGGGCAGTTCCCGCTGGATCCCCGCCTGCGTGGTGAGCGTCTCGCGCGGCCCCTTGAGCGGCTTCTTCTCGTCCACCTTCTTGTTGAAGTCCACGATGTTGCGGGCGTGGTTGGCATGGAGCAGCCGATAGCGTCGCTCCATCTCCCACACCGCCCACTTGAGCACGCTCGCCGCCTTGTGATGGTTGGTCACCACGGGGAGGCCGAGGTGCGGCAGCGCCGCGTACATGGACAGCTCGACCATCTTCGGGTCGACCATCAGCAGCTTGAGCCGCTCGGGGGGATGTGTGTAGAGCAGGCTGGTGATGATCGTGTTGATGCAGACCGATTTCCCCGAGCCCGTGACGCCCGCGATCAGGAGGTGCGGCATCTTCGCGAGATCCGCCACGACGGCGTCGCCCTCGAGGTTCTTGCCAAGGGCGATCGGCAGCACGCGGGTGCCGCGGTGGTACTCCCCCCCCTCGATCAGCTCGCGGATGTGCACCATCCGCGGCATCGGGTTGGGCACTTCGATCCCGACCGCCGCCTTCCCCGGGATCGGCGCCACGATGCGGAGGGAGGGTGCGCGCATCGCGAGCGCCAGGTCGTCAGCGAGGGCGGCGATCCGACCCACCTTCACGCCCGGCCCCGGCGCCACCTCGTACTGCGTCACCACGGGCCCGACGGTGCGGCCGGCGATCGAGCCTTCGACGCGAAAGGTCTGCAGCGTCTCGATCAGCTTGTGCCCCATCTGCTCGATCTGAGCCAGCCCGGCGTTGCCGTCCCCGGGGGGGGCGGGCGTCAGGAGCTCGATCGGGGGAATGAGCACCCCTTCGGGAACGGGATGCGGGATGCGCGATGGGGGATGCGTGGGCTCCCCCCGTCCCTTCCGCTCCTTCGGGATCCGGGATACGGGATGCGGGGCGGCAATGACCTCAGGAGGTCTCGCTGCCGCCTTCAACCCATCCCGCATCCCGCTTCCCGCATCCCGCCGCCCGCTCGCCGCCGCCCGGGTTCTCAGGACCACGAGCGGATGCCATCCCATCGTGAGGATCCCCAAGGCGGACAGCGCGAACAGGCCGACCAGCACGCCCCCGGCCGTGCCCACGGCGCTGTGGACTCCCCGGACCAGCACCGTCGGGAGCGTGCCGACGAGCTTCTGGGTCGGGCCCCAGGTTGCGTAGTCGGCGGGAATGCCGGGTCCCGTCGCGATGCCGATGCCGTAGGGGAGCAGCAGGACCAGCCCCGCTCCCAGCGCGGCCGCCCGGGTGCTCGACAGGCGGCCCAGGCGCTCGAAGGCGGCCAGCGCCCACCCGATGCCGAGCGCCGGGAGCAGCACGGCCCCTACGCCGACGATCTGCCACAGCAGGGAGCCGATCCCTTGCCCCCAGCTGCCTGTGATCGGGAGTCGCAGCAGGGTGAGGCCGAGGAACAGCCCGACGACCAGGGCGCCGATGCCGATCAGTTCTTGGCGGGCCTTCCGGTTCATGTAATGCGGCGATCTGCGTAGGTGGGCACGACGGTGAAGCGGTCCGGTTTGGCGCTGAAGGCGACGTCCGCGCCGAGGTCGACCTCGGCGAGCTGCCGGGCCGCCTCGCAGTGGCTCAGGGCGTCGGCCCAGTCGTCGTAGTGGGTGGTCAGGTCCACCGCGGCCGTGGCCGCGTCGTTGAGTCGCAGCTTCCGGGATCCGCGCTTCAGCGCCCGGACCAGCCGGCCGGCGGTGTAGGCGTCCTCGAGGGCGAACTCGCGCTCACGCCCGGCGCACACGATCACCAGGTCGCCGCGCTCGGCGAACACGGCACGGGCCCGCTCCACCAGTGCCTTGAAGTTCACCGCGCCGCCGACCATCACCGGATCGCCGCCTTGCGCCGCGACGAGGGCGGGCGTCCCGTTGGTGGTGGCGAGGAAGATGGTCTTGCCGCTCACGACCTCCGGGGTCATCTCGCGGGGCGAGTTACCGAGGGCGAAGCCTTCGATTTTCAAGCACTTGCGCTCGCCCGCCAGGAGGAGACCGTCCTTCTCGAGGTTGGCGGTGAGCCGCACGGCTTCCTCGGAGGTGGCGGCGGGGACGATGGCTTTGGCCCCGTTGGCCAGGGCGGTGATGACCGTCGTGGCGGCCCGCAACACGTCGATGACGACGACCCCCCGGCCGGCGAGCTCCGGGGCGCTCAGGCCGAGCGGGGTGAACAGGACGGCGATCTTCATGTCTGCTCTTTGAGGAGCTGCGGCTCGCGCTCGAGGAACTTCGTGTCGACCTTCCCCGCCACGAAGTCGGGGTGGCGCATGACCCGGCTGAGGAACGGAATGGTCGTGGTCACGCCTTCAATGATAAACGAGTCGAGCGCCTGCCGCATGCGGGCCAGCGCCTCCTCCCGGGTGTTGCCGTGCACGATCACCTTCGCCAGCAGCGAGTCGTAGTACGGCGGGACGGTGTAGCCGGCGTAGATGTGGGTATCGACGCGCACGCCAGGGCCGCCCGGCGGATGGTAGGCAGTGATCAGTCCCGGCGCCGGCTGGAAGTTGCGCGCCGGGTCCTCGGCGTTGACGCGGCACTCGATGGCGTGGCCGCGGAGCCGGTTGCCGTTCATGATCAAGGAGAGCGGCTCTCCCCCGGCGACCCGGATCTGCTCCTTCACCAGGTCGAAGTTGGTGCACATCTCGGTGACGGGGTGCTCGACCTGGATGCGGGTGTTCATCTCCATGAAGTAGAAGGCGCCGTCCTCGTCGAGCAGGAACTCCACCGTACCCGCGCCGACGTAGCTGATGGCCTCGGCCGCCTTCACCGCGGCCTCGCCCATGTCCTCGCGCAGGGTCTGGTCCACCGCGGGGCTCGGCGCCTCCTCGATCAGCTTTTGATGGCGCCGCTGCACCGAGCAATCCCGCTCGCACAGGTGCATCACCTTCCCGTGCGTGTCCCCCATGACCTGGATCTCGACGTGCCGGGGGCGCGCGAGGTATTTCTCGAGGTAGACCTGGTCGGAGCCGAAGGCCGCCAACGCCTCCTGGCGGGCCAGGTTGTAGGCCTGGGTGAACTGCTCCGCGTCCGTCGCGACGCGCATACCCTTGCCGCCGCCGCCGCCCGCCGCCTTGATGATCACCGGGAAGACGAGCTTGTCCGCGATCGCCAGCGCCTCCTCGAGACTCTCCACCGGTCCGGGCGAGCCCGGCACCGTGGGGATTTTCAACCTCTGGACGACGTTGCGGGCCGTCGCCTTGTCACCCATCTGGCGGATCTGGCCGGGGGTGGGGCCGATGAAGGTGATGTTCGACGCCTGCACGATCTCGGCGAACTCGGCGTTTTCGGCGAGGAAGCCGTACCCGGGGTGGATGGCGTCGGCCCCCGTAATCTCGGCGGCGGCGATGATGCGCGGGATGTTGAGGTAGCTGTCGCGGCTGGGGGCGCGCCCGATACAGACGTCGTCCTCGGCAAAGCGCACGTGCAGGCACTCGCGGTCCGCCTCGGAATAGACGGCGACCGTCTCCAGCCCGAGCTCCTTGCATGCGCGAATGACCCGCAGGGCAATCTCCCCGCGGTTGGCGATGAGGACTTTCTTGAACATCAGGGCGTCAGGTCGATCGCGCCGGCCGCGCGCGCGCCGGGGGTGCCGCCCAGCCGGTCGGCCGAGGAGTCGACCCCCGACACCTTCAGCGCGAATTCGCTCGGGTTCGTGGCGAAGAAGACCGCGCTCTCGTAGCTGATGACGCCGTGCTTGTACCAGTAGAAGAGCGACTGGTCGAAGCTCTGCATCCCGTACTGCACCGAGCCTTCGGCGATCAGGTCGGGGATGTTCAGCGCCTTGGCCAGGTCGCGGATGTTGTCCTGCACCGCCGCGGTGTTGATGAGCACCTCCGCGGCGGGGACGCGCCCCTTGCCGTCCTTGCGCGGCACCAGGCGCAGCGAGATCACCGCCTGCAGGGCGGTGGAGAGGAGGTGGCGGACCTCCTCGTGCTGGTGCGGTGGGAAGAACGAGATCACCCGGGTGATGCTCTGCGTGGCATCGGTCGTGTGCAGCGTCGAGAACACGAGGTGGCCGGTGTCGGCCGCCTTGAGCGCCGTGTCCAGCGTCTCCAGGTCGCGGATCTCGCCGATCAAGATGACGTCGGGGTCCTGGCGCAGGACGTGTCGCAGCGCGGAGTTGAACGACAGGGTGTCGTTGCCCACCTCGCGCTGCGAGATGTTGGCGAGATTGTCGCGGTGCAGGAATTCGATCGGGTCCTCGATCGTGATGACGTTGACCCGCCGGTTCAGATTGATGTGGTTGACCATCGCGGCGAGGGCGGTCGATTTGCCCGAACCCGTCACGCCCGTCACCAGCGCCAGCCCCCGCGGCTTGAGCGCGATCTCCTCCAGCACCGGGGGGAGCGACAGGTCCTTGATCGTCTTCACTTCGTAGGGGATCGCCCGGAAGGCGAACGCGACGGTGCCGCGCTGCTGATAGACGTTGGTCCGGAACCGCCCGACGCCCGGCACGCCGATCGCGAAGTCGGCTTCCTTGTGCTCGGCGAACTCCTTGACCTGACGCGGCGTCATGATCTGCTCGGCCAGCGACTTGAGCTCCTCAGGCTTGAGCGGCGCTGTATCGAGTCCCACGAGCTCACCGTTCACGCGGATCGTGGCCGGCCGGCCCACCTTCAGCAGGAGATCCGACCCGTTGCGCTGGACCATCTGGGTGATGGCCGATTTGAAGTTGAAGGCGGGCGAACCGGAATGGGGAGCGTCAGGCATAGGGATCGACCCGGCAAAGGACCTGTCCGAATTCCACGGGCTGGGCGTTCTCCACGAGGACCTCCCGGATCACGCCCTGCACCTCGGACTCGATTTCGTTCATGATCTTCATCGCCTCGATGATGCAGACCACCTGACCCACGGCGACCCGGCTGCCGACCTTCACGTACGGCTCCGCCCCCGGCTCAGGCGACTTGTAGAACGTCCCGACCATGGGAGACTTGATCTCGAGGAGTTGGGGCGCGGCCGGCGCGACCTCCCGTTTCCCGGCTCCCGCCTCCGTCCCCGCCGCCGTGGGGAGCAGGGATGCGGGAGATGGCGCGGAAGCCGTCACGACCAGATGCGGGCCTCCCGTATTGGCGGCATGGCCCGCCTTCGAGACGCGCACCGACGACCAGAACCCGAACAGCCCCCGCCGCACCTCGATCGCGCCCAGCTCGGGGGCCTCCTTCAGGATCTGCACCAGCTGGGCGATGATGTCGAGGTTCATAAGAGCCCAAATAGAGTACCGAGGCGCCCGCGGCGTCAATCACCGCAACCCCCCCGGTGCTCGTCAGGTCACGTCAACTCAAGGAGTTCGGTCGCGCCGTCGGACAGCAGCAGGGGACCGCCTTCAGCCAGATGCACGTCATCCTCGATCCGCACGCCGCCCTGCCCCGCCAGATAGATCCCCGGCTCAATGGTCACGACGGCGTCCGCCGGCAGCGGCTCGGTGTTGGTCTTAGCGAGCCGAGGCGCCTCGTGCACCTCGAGCCCCAGCCCGTGACCCAGCGAGTGGCCGAACGCGTCGCCGAAGCCGCGGGCTTCAATGAGCTCTCGCGCCAGCGCGTCGGCCTCGCGACCCGGCATCCCCGCCCGTACCCCCTCACGGGCGCGCCGCTGGGCCACGCGCACCAGCTCGTACAGGGCCTGCTGCGCCTCCGTCGCCTTGGCCCCCACGACCACGGTGCGGGTGATGTCGGCGCAGTACCCGTCCACCTGAGCGCCGAAATCGAGCAGCAACCAGTCCCCAGTCTCTACGGCGCGCGGGCTCGTGCGCGCGTGCGGCAGCGCGGTGCGCGGTCCCGACGCCACGATGGTCGGAAACGGGTGTCCTTCACTGCCGAGCCGCCGCAAGGCGCCCTCGAGCCGGCCGGCGATCTCACGCTCGGTCATCCCCACCCGCACGGTCGTGAGCGTCTCCCGCAGGGCTCCCCCCGCGAGCGACGCCGCCGCTCGAATCGCGGCGACCTCCTCCGGATCCTTGCGCGCCCGCAGCCGCTCGACGCACTCCCCCGCCGCCCGCCAGCGCCACGCCCGGCCTGCGCCACTGAGACGCTCAGCATCCTTGACCGTCAGCGCGTGAGCTTCGTATCCGATCCACTCGAGGGTCCCGAAGCCCGCCAGCTCGCGGAACAGCCGGTCCCACGCGCTCGTCCGTTCGACCACCACCCGCGCCACCGCACCCGCCTCTGCCACCGCCTGCTCGTCGTACCGGAAGTCCGTCACCAGCAGCGTGTCGGCCTTCGTCACGACCACCAGCGCCGCCGAACCGCTGAAGCCGGTCAAGTACCGGACGTTGGGGAGCGCCGTGACGAGCAGCGCATCCAGTCCTTCGGCCTCGAGGGCCCGGACCAGCGCCTCCTGCCGCTCGCGCCGCCGGTCAGCGGGCATGGCGGGACCCGAGATACCCGACCAGCCCCTCGAGTCCCAACCGGTAACTGTCGGCACCGAATCCGGTGACGACGCCGACCGCCGGCTCTCGGGCGAAGATGTTCGAGAGGTGCACCTCGACGAACGGCACCCGCACCGCGAGCAAGGCGTCGCGCACTGCCAGGCTTGTGTGCGTGAAGGCGGCTGCGTTGATCACCGCGCCGTCGGCCCGGCCGCGCAGCCCCTGGATCGCCTCGACCAGCTGTCCCTCGTGGTTGGTCTGTGTCCAGGTGCACTCGACACCGAGGGCGCGGGCCCGCTCCTGCGTCGCGGCCTCGACCTCCGCCAGCGTAGCGCGGCCGTAGACGTCCGGCTCACGTTCCCCCAGCAGATTGAGATTCGGGCCGTTCAGCACGGCGATGCGCACTAGGGCCGTTCCACCACTAAGACTTCAGCCCTTTGAGCCAGGCCTGGAAATGGTCCAGTTCTCCCTCGTTCTCAGGGGACCGTGGCTGGCCCCCAGAGACACGCGGCGGCGGGGACGCGCTGTCTTTCTGCCCTGGCGGCGCTTCGGCCGCGGGAGGAGGGGAAGCGGCAGCGGGGGCGCTCGGTGCGCTGAAGAACTCGTCGAACGAGAACCCACCCCGGGAGCGGGAGTGGACGTCGGGACGGGAGATGAAGAACCGGCAGGTGGCCCAACCGGCGCGAGCGAGGCACGGCCTCTGTCGCCGCCCTCGCCGACATCGCCGAATACTGAGTCGAGGGAGATCGAATCGGCGGCGGGGCGGGTCGGTGCGCCGGGCCCCGGGTCCTCGGTCCCGGCGAAAGCGCCATCGAGCGTGGGCGTTGATGCCCCTCCTCCCCCGGGCGCCGTGGCGACGGGCGCCTTCATCCCCTCCCTCGCCTCAGCCCCCGCCAGCACACTCCTCAAGAACGCGCCCACTGACTGGCCGCTCTTCCCCCCACCCTTTCCCGGTCTCCCAGGGGAGAGCGCGTTTACTTTGGCCCGCAGTCGTGCGTCCCCCGGATGCCGCGCCAGCAGCGCCTCGTAAACCCGCAGCGCGTCTTCGCGGTGGCCTTGCTTCAGGTAGAGCTCCGCCATTGTCTCCGTGACCACCGGCTCGACCATCGACAGCGCCGCCGTGTCGGCCGCTCCATCGTCGTCAGATGCGGCCACCGCAGCTGGGACGGGGGCGGGGGCGGGCGGCGGCGTACGGCGTGGCGCCGGGGGGGGGGAGGGGGGGGGCGGAGGAGCGGCGGCGGGCGGCGAACGACGGGGCGTGACGTCTTCCGGCATGATCCGGCATATCAGGCATCCCGCTGCCTTCGTACTGCGTCCGGGCCAGCCCTTCGAGGGGGACTGCGTCCACCTTCAGTTCGACGTCTTCCTGGACCTCAATCCCTGCGGCTTTGGCCGCCTCGTGCGCCGTGGCGTTGAAGTCGACAGTGCCGTCGAAGGCCTCGACATCGCCCGAAGGCGCCGACTTCGTTGGCACAGTCGCCTCGGGCGCCGACGCCTGTTCCACGACGAAGTCCGGCTTGCCCATCGCGGCCGTCGGAGCCTCGGCCAGAGCAGTAGGCTCCATGCCGAGCGGTGGCGCCGCGACCGGTTCGACAGGCTTTGCGGAGGACGCTTTTTTCCTGGCGCGGGAGAGCGCTTCGGCGGCTTCGCCGTTCATGGGATCGACCGAGAGCAACCGGCTGAGCCACTCGACTTCCTGGTCGAACCGTTTGTTCCGATCGGCGATCTCCGCCAGCACCTTGAGCGCGAGGATGTTCTCCTGGTCCAGCTGGAGGATCTTGCGGAACACTTCCTCGGCCGCGGGGTCGTCCTTTTTGTCGATCAGGCAGCGGCCGTAGACGATGTGGGCACTGATGTAGTCGGGGTGCAACTTGATACCGGTTTGGCACAACTCGATGGCGTTATCTATAAGCCCGCCTTTACGATAGGCGTCGGCCAGCGGAGCGAAGTTGCGACCCTTCGGGTTCTCCCGGAAGCGCTGTTCGAGCTTCTCGATTTCGCTGGTGTAGGCCACGGCCTAAGTCTATGTGGGAATTGGACGAAGATAGTGTTTGCAAGGCGTCGCTGTCAATCATTTGGCCGCCGCCGTTGCTTGAGATTCCTTGTTGTGGTTCTTAGACTTATGCCCCTTCAGTCCCCTTTCTGACGGAGATCTCGCCCTCATGCTCCGCGCCATGCGCGAAAACACCAAGTGGATCTTCTACATCCTGGCCGTCAGCTTCGTCGGCTGGCTGGTCTTCGACGTGGGGATGGGCATCACCGGACGGGGGTCGTACGGTGGTGCCGATGTCGTGCTCAAGGTCAACGGGGACGCGATCCACCTGCCCCAGTATCAGGCCGCGCTGCAGGCGGCCTACGAGCAGGCCCGGCGGCGCAGCGGTCTCGCGGCGCTCACGCGCGAGGACGAAAAGCAGGTCCAGGATGAGGTCGTGAACCAGATCATCCAGAGCGCGCTGCTCCATCAGGAGTACCGCCGCCTCGGGATCACGGTGAGCGACCAGGAGATCATCGAGGCGGCGCGGACGAGCCCGCCGCCGGAGGTCATGCGAGCTCCCGATTTCCAGACCAACGGTCAGTTCGATATTACGAAGTGGCAGCGCTTCCTGGCGGCGGGGACCGCCCCCGAATTCCTGGCGCAGCTCGAGGCGCGGTATCGCGAACAGATCCCCGAGGTGAAGCTGGCCGAGTACCTGACGGTGGACGTGTACCTCTCGGACGCCAAGCTCTGGCGGATGTATCGGGACCAGCACGATTCGCTGAAGATCGCGCTCCTGGCCGTTCGGCCGCAGACGATCGACGACACCCTCGCGCCCGTCTCCGACGCCGAGCTGCAGCGCTACTTCGCGACGCACCAAGGCGATTTCAAACGGCCCGCCGTCGCGTTCCTGAGCTTCGTGGCGCAGCCGCGCTACCCGGACGCCGCGGACACGGCCGCCGCCCTGACGCGGGTCCGACGCCTGCGGGCCGAGATCGCAGCCGGTGGCGCCGCCAAGTTCGCGGAAGTCGCCAAGCGGGAGTCCTCCGATTCCGTCAGCGGTGCGCGGGGGGGCGACCTCGGCTGGATCAAGCGGAACCAGCCGGGCTACGATCCACGCTTCCTCGCGGGACTGCGGTCGGTGCAGCCCGGCCAACTTTCCCAGCCGGTCCTCTCCACCTTCGGCTACCACCTGATCCGCGTGGACGCCGCCAAGGGCGACTCGATCCACGCGCGGCACATTCTGATCCCCATCGCGCTGCAGGGCGCGCACCGCGACTACGTCGAGGCGCGCGCGGATACGCTGGAGCGGCTGGCGGCCGAGCGCGAAAACGGCGCCGTGCTGGACAGCGCGGGCGCACGCTTGCATCTCCCGAGCGGCCGGGCTCCCAAGCTCGTGGAGGGGGATCGTCTGACGCTGGGCCGGTACGTGATTCCCGACGTCAGCGTGTGGGCGTTCGAGGCGAAGGTGGGCGAGACGAGTCCGCTGATCGAAGGCGAGGCCGCCTATTATGTGTTCCGCCTCGACTCCCTCATCCCCGCGGGCGTGCCACCGCTCGGCTACGTCCGGGATCAGGTACGGTACGCCGCCCGGCTGGAAAAAAAGAAGGCGGTCGCGCGGCAGGAGGCGCAGCAGATCGCGGCCGCGCTCGGCAACGCGCCCGACCTCGCGCGGGCGGCCGCGGCGCACGGCTGGCCCCCCGTGGTGACGCTGGGCCCCTTCACCCGGACCACACCGCCCCCCGCGATTCAGCGCGAGCCGCTCGTTGTCGGGACGGCGTTCGGGCTGCGGGTGGGAGAGCGCAGCGGAGTGCTGGCCGGCGACGGTGGCTACTTCCTCGTCGCCTCGCTGTGGCGTAAGCTGGCCGACTCGGCGGCCTGGCTCGCCCAGCGCGACCGGCAGCGCACCGAGCTGATGGATCCGGTGCGCCAGGCGCGGATGCAGGCGTTTCTCGCCGGCCTGCGCCAGCAGGCGAAGATTCTCGACCGGCGCAAGGAGCTGTTCCGGCCCCAAAGCGTGACCGCCGGCACGTAGCCGACGGCCGTCGCTACTCGAGCAGGCGTCGCGGTGGTATCGCCGGGCCCGGGGGGGAAGGGGTGGGGCCCGGTTCGTCGTGCACCGCATCGCGGGTCTCGTTCAGGGCCCGCTGGAACTCTCGCAATCCCTTCCCCACCGCTTTGCCCGCCTCGGGCAGTCGGTGGGCGCCGAAAACCAGCAGGCAGATCACCAGCAGGATGACCAGCTCGCCGCCGCTCAGATTGCCGAGGCCCATGGTCTACTGGCTGAGGCGCTTGGGCTCACCGCCACTGGACGACGCCGGCGGCTGGAAGCTGCGCGGCTCGGCCGGCGGCGGGGCGGGAGGAGGGGGCGCATCCACATCCTTGAGACTGCGCTTGAACTCCTTGATGCCTTGTCCGATCGACGACCCGATCTCGGGAATGCGCCGCGCCCCGAAGACCAGGACGAGCACCAGCAGTAGGATCAAAATATGAGCGAACGACAGGTCCCCGAACATACGCGCCTCGCTAGAAGAGCGACCGGGCGACGAAATAGGCGATCGCCACCCCCACGACCGACAGCAACGACACGTCGAGCCCGATGGGGCCCAGCGTGATGGACACCACCAGCAGGTCGAGATGCACCGGGCCCAGCGTCGGCGTCACGGCCGTGGTGAAGAACTCCTTCGCCGCGCCCTGCGGCAAAAAGCGTCGTAGCAGCGCGTGGAGAAACCCACCGAGGACAAAGCCGGCGGCGAGCACCCCCAGGTAAAATAACGGCCGCCGCGGTCCGTGCGCCACGGCTCAACTGTGCCGTTCGACCGCATACGCGATGCTGTCGCGGAGCGCATCGCGCGCGGGCGAGGGCGACAGCGTTTCGAGCTCCGTCTCGGCCTGCTGCGCGAGCTCCTGGGCGCGTCGCCGGGCGTACTCCAGCCCATCGGCGGCCTCCACCGCTCGGATGACCTCCGCCACCAGATCGTCCGGCGGGTCGGGCGACGCCATCAGCAGCTCCACCAACCGCCGGTCCCCGGGCGCTAGGCGCGCCAAGGCGGCGATGAGCGGCAGCGTCACCTTGTGCTCCTTGAGATCGAGCCCCGAGGGCTTACCGGTGACGGCCTGCGGCTGCGTGTAGTCGAGCAGGTCGTCGGTGATCTGGAAGGCCATGCCGAGGGACATCCCGAACCGGGCGAGCGCCTCGCGGCAGTCGCGCGCGGCGCGCAGCGCGCCGACCTCGCACGCGCCGGACAGCAGTGACGCGGTCTTGGCGCGGATCAGGGCGTCGTACTGCGCCTCGCCGTAGGCGAGCTTGTCGTGCGCCTCGAGCTGGCGCATCTCGCCCACGGTCATCTCGTTGGTGACGCGGGCGAACACCCGCAGGGGCTCGAGATCATCGAGCGCGACGAGCTCGATGATCGCCCGGGAGTAGAGGTAGTCCCCCATGATCACGGCGACCTGGTGCGAGAACAGCGCGTTGATGGTCGGCATGCCGCGCCGCAGCGCCGAGTGGTCGACCGAGTCGTCGTGCACCAGGGTGGCAAGGTGAATCAACTCCACCACCGCCGCCAGCGTCACGGCGCGGGGCTCCTCGCCGCCGGCCGCCTGATGACTGAGCAGCAGCAGTGTGGGGCGGAACAGCTTGCCCTTCATCCGCAGCAGGTGCTCGTTGACCTCGGCGATGACCGGGAAGTCGGCGGCGATGATGCGGCGCAGCTCGTCGACGACCCGTTCGAGGGTCGCCGCCACCGGGCGCTGGATGTCGCGTAGGGCGACGGGCGCGACCTGCTGGCTCACATCATTTCGCCTTGGCGAGTGCTTTCACGCGCCCGCCCACGTCCATGAAGCGGATGTCCACGGCGGTGACGCGTCCGTACAGGTCCTTGGCTTCGGCTTTGCGGCCCTGCTCCTCCAGCGAGCGGCCCAGCCAATAGAGCACGCCGAGGCGCTCCTGGTCGCCCGACGCCGGCAGCTCCAGGCCGCGCCGCAGGATCGATTCCGCGACGCCGAAAGCTCCCTTCGCGAAGAAACACCCCCCCAAGGCCTCCGACGTGCGGAGCTTGCCCTCGGGGGCGCGCAGCGCTTTCTGGAACTCGGCGATGGCCTCGTCCAGCAGGCCCATCTCCTTGAAGGCGACCCCGAGGTCGTAGTGCGACTGGAAGTCCGCCTCGTCGATGTTCTCGTCGATCCCCTGCTTGAACCGGGCGAGCATGTCGTGGAAGTCCTGCTCCTCGTCGCCCGTGGGCTCCTCGTCCTGCACCTTCATGCGCGTGTTGCGCGCGGGCTCCTCGTCCTCGAGCATCATCGCGCCGAGGTCGACGAAGTCACCCCCGGGCCCGGCCTCGTCGCGCACTGTCATCTTCGCGTCCTTCGCCTGGACCTTCTTGTCCGGCTTGGCGGCCGGCGTGACCGGCGACGGCGACAGCATGGCCAGGGCGGCCTTGGCGCGCTCGTTCTTCCGGTCGTGCTCCACCACCCGCTCGTAGACGGCGCGCGCCTTCTCCGGCAGATCGCTGCGCAGCAGCGTGTCCGCCAACTCGAGGTAAGCGTCGATCAGCTTGCCCTTGTCCCCCGCGTTGAACGCCAGCTCGACCTGCTTCTGGCGGTGCCGCACGCTGTTGGGATCGAGGCGCAGGATCTCCTCCACCAAGTCCTGGGCCTGTGGGAGGTTCTCGACCGACTCGAAGCCGCTCACCGCGATGTCCAGCTCCTCGACGCCGCGCTCGCGCTCCCCCGCCTCGATCAACGCTTCCCCCAGCGCCTGGTGCGCCTCTGCGTCGTCCGGGTTCTCGGCGACGCGCCCCTCCAGCTCCTCGATGGTCGGCGCCGCTGACGGCTCGTCGATACTCGAGAACACCAGCGAGCCGCTCGCACCGCCCTGGTTGACGATCCCGTCCACCCCCAGGTCGATGAACGTCGACTTCCTGCCGCCCTCGACGATGGAGAGGTCGTCCTCGGTCTGCAGCCAGCTGGGGTGCGCCCGGGGTTCGTCGATCGCGAGCGGCTGATCATCCACGTCGTGACCACCCTCGGTGGTCGCGGTCTCGAAGTCCGGCTCGAGGTCGAGCGGCGGGATTTCCACCACCGTCTTCCGCTTGGGAGGGGCCGCCTTGAACGGCGGTGGCGTCGGCCGCGGCGGCGTGGGGACCGCTTTCGGCGCCGCGGACGGCCGCTTGGGGACGACCGGTTGCACTCTCGGGGCGGACGGCCGCTTGGGCACGACGGGCTGCACTCGCGGCCTCGGCATCGGGCGCGGGGGAGGCTGACGCGCCGGCGCCTCCTCGGGCTCAAACCCCTCTCCCAACAGCGACTCGGTCTCTTGCTCCTCCTCAGCCTCCGCGCGGACCGTCGGCTCGAGGTCGTCCATCGGCACGAGGTCGGGAACGGGCTCCGCATCGCGGATCGACGGGGTGTCCACCGAGCCTCGCCGCACGTCGTAGAAGTCCGCGCCCGTCGTCTCGAGCCCCTCCAGCATGCCGCCCGCGGTGGGCTCGGGCTCCGCCTCGTCCGTCATGCTCGTGGTCTCGATTTCGAGCGAGGTGTCAGGCTCGGGTGTGACGGTCTCCAGGAGGGAGGCGGCGGCGGCCGGCGGCGCCGGCGGCCGAGCCGGTGCCGCGGGCGCACGCACGAGCTTGCTGGTCCGGGGCGACGGCTCATCCAGATCCAGGAAGACGAGGCTGGAGGTCTTGTGCCTCCCGGTCTTCGCCTCCGACGACGGGGGCGGAGCCGCAGCCGTACTGCCGCGGGGCATGCCGGCCGCTGAGCGCCGCGGCTCCTCACCGTACATCTTGAGATGCTCGGCCAGCATGTCCCGGAGGTGCTCGCTCTCCGGCGAAATGTCCGTGAACTCCTTCAGCGCGGCGAAGGCGTGCTGGATCTTCCCCATCCGCTTCATCCGCTCGGCGTACTCGACAAAGTTCTGTTTGGCCTCCGAGATGAACCCCTTGGCGGCGTACAGCTTGGCGAGCTTCAGGTAGGTCGTCTGCCGGCCAGGCGCGTTGCGGAGGACCTTGTTGCACATCGCGATCGCGTTGTTGTGGAAGCCCAACTCCGCGTACCGGTCGACCGCGCGGTCGTAGAAATCCGCCGCCTGCGCAGGGTCCTTGACCTTGAGGTAGAGATCGCCGATGCGGTTGTAGATCGACAGGTCGGGGTTGGGATCCCCTTCCTCTTCCTGCAGCTTCAGCGCTTCCAGCCAGGTGTCAATCGCGCCCCTGGAATCCTTGGCCTCCAGGGCTTTCGCCTTCTCCTTGAGCTTTTCGATCTTGGACATGGAGACTCAAAGATATCGGGGCCGCAGGGTGGGGACAAGCTAAACCCCCTGTCCAGACGGCGGTTACGAGGTTGGTGCCCACCCAGTAGGCGATCTCCCGCCAATCGGCCACGTTGCACGCCACCAGATCGGCCGCAAACCCCGGCGCGATCTGGCCACGGTCCGCCGCGAGCCCCAGGGCGGCGGCGGCGTTGACCGTGACTGCCGTCACGACTTCGGCGTGTCGCAGCCCCAGCTGGGACACACCCAAGGCCATGACGAAGGGGAGACTGACGGTCGGCGAAGTGCCGGGATTGAAATCCGTGGCCAACGCGACCGCCGCCCCGGCCTCGATCAGTCGGCGGGCGGGAGCCTGCCGCGTCTTGCCTAGGAAGAGCATCGTCGCGGGCAGCAGGACGGCGACCGTGTCGCTCCGGGCCAGCGCGGCGATGCCGGGCGCGGAGACGGCCGCGAGGTGATCGGCGCTGAGGGCATCGAGCTCCGCCGCGAGCTCGGCGCCCCCCCCCCGCCCCCCGATCTCCAGCTCGTCAGCGTGCAGCTTCAGCGCCAACCCGTGATGTCGCGCGGCCAGCAGAATCTCGCGCGCCTCCGCGACGCTGAACACGCCGGGCTCGCAGAACACGTCGCAACAACGGGCGAGACCCTCCCGCGCGATCGCGGGGATCATGGCATCGCGCAACAGCCGCACGTATTCGGCACGGCGCGCGCGGTACTCGGGCGGAACCTCGTGCGCGCCGAGGAAGGTGGGCACGAGGCTGAGCCGCTCCTCCGCCGCCAGGGCGCGCACCACGCGCAGCTGCTTGCGCTCGGTGTCGAGGTCGAGACCGTAGCCCGACTTCACCTCGATGGTCGTGCTGCCGTGCGCCCGCAGCGCGAGCAGCCGGGCGCGGGTGACCCTGCGCAGGTCCGCTTCGCTGCGGGCGCGGGTGTCCTGCACCGATTGCAGGATACCGCCGCCAGCCGCGGCAATGGTCTGGTAATCCTCGCCGAGGGCGCGGCGCTGCTGATCGTCGAGCCGCGGCGCCCCGAACACGGCGTGGGTGTGGCAGTCGACGAACCCGGGAAAGAGGACGCCCCCCACCTCCACCACCTCGGCATGGGAGCCCTTGAGCTCGCCGTAGGGACCGACCGCCGCGATGCGGCTGTCCTCGATCAGCACGGCCGCGTCGCGGAGCACCTCGACCGTGGCGAGCTCCTGCCCACGGCGGGCGCGCGCCGGACCGCGGCAGGTGACGACTTGCCGGGCGCCGACGAGCAGCGTGCTCAGTCGGAGGCCTCGCGCATCGGGAGGCGGATGCCGTGGCGCTGCGCGGCCGCGAGGGCCTCAGGGTACCCCGCGTCGGCGTGCCGCGCCACGCCGATGCCGGGGTCGTTGGTGAGCACGCGCTCGAGCCGGCGGCGGGCGGCGGGCGAGCCGTCGGCGACGCACACTTGTCCGGCGTGCAGCGAGTTGCCGATTCCGACACCGCCCCCGTGATGGAACGACACCCACGCCGCGCCCGAGGCGGTGTTGAGCAAGGCGTTGAGGATCGCCCAATCGGCGATGGCATCCGAGCCGTCGCGCATGCCCTCAGTCTCCCGGAACGGCGAGGCGACCGACCCCGTGTCGAGGTGGTCGCGACCGATCACGATGGGGGCGGACACCTGGCCGTCGGCGACGAGGTCGTTCAGCGCCACGCCGAACCGCGCGCGTTCGCCCTGCCCCAGCCAGCAGATGCGCGCCGGCAGTCCCTGGAACGCGACCCGTTCGCGCGCCAGGGTGATCCAGCGCCGCAAGTGCGCATCGTCGGGGAACTGCTCCAGGACGAGTCGGTCGGTGCGATACAGGTCCTGGGGATCACCGGAGAGCGCCACCCACCGGAACGGCCCCTTGCCCTCGCAGAACAGGGGCCGGATGTACTCGGGCACGAAGCCGGGGATCTCGAAGGCATCGGCCACGCCGGCGTCGCGCGCCTCGGTGCGGATGTTATTGCCGTAGTCGAACACCACGGCGCCGTGGCGCCTCAGGTCGAGCATGGCCCGCACGTGGGCTGCGATGCTCGCGCGCGCGCGCCGCACGTATTCCTCGGGGCGGCGCTGGCGCAGCGCCACCGCATCGGCCAAGGGCAGGCCCGCCGGCACGTAGCCGTGCAGCGTGTCATGGGCCGAGGTCTGGTCGGTCAGGATGTCCGGCGCGAACCCCCGGCCCACCAGCGCGGGCAGCACGTCGGCGCAGTTTCCGATCAGGCCTACGGAGAGCGCCGTGCGCCGCTGCTGCGCGTCTCCACACCAGGCTAGGGCCTCGTCCAGCGAGGTCGTGGCTTTGTCCAGGTAGCGAGTCTCCAGGCGACGCTGCACGCGGGCCGGGTCCACCTCGACGACCAGGCAGACCGCGTCGTGCATCGTCGCCGCGAGCGGCTGGGCGCCGCCCATGCCGCCCAGTCCGCCCGTGAGCACGAGGCGGCCGCTCAGGGTGCCGCCGAAGTGGCGCCGCGCCACCGCGCCGAGAGTCTCGTATGTCCCCTGCAGAATCCCCTGCGTCCCGATGTAGATCCAGGAGCCGGCCGTCATCTGGCCGAACATGATCAGGCCCGCTCGCTCGAGCTCGCGGAACACGTCCCACGTGGCCCAACGGCCCACCAGGTTGGCGTTGGCGATCAGCACGCGCGGCGCGTCGGGATGGGTCGCGAACACGCCGACCGGCTTCCCCGACTGCACCAGCAGCGTCTCATCGTCGGCGAGCGTGGTGAGCGTGCGGCAGATCGCGTCGAAGCAGGCCCAGTTGCGCGCCGCCTTCCCGGTGCCCCCGTAGACCACCAGGTCCTGGGGCCGCTCGGCGACTTCCGGGTCCAGGTTGTTCATCAGCATCCGCAGCGCGGCCTCCTGGATCCAGCCCTTGCACGTTCGGCTCGGACCCCGCGGCGCGCGCACGGTTCTGGGGGCGGTCACGGTTCCCGGTCCTCGGGATCGAACCTTCCCGCCCGGACCCCCGCCGCCACGCGCTCGATCTCGGCGCTCAACGGACGGTCCTCCTCCAACGCCGGCGCTTCGCGCCGCAGCGCGGCGTAGCTCCGGCCGACACCCCGCCCCGGCGCGAGCGGCTTCAGGAACTCGAGCCCCTGCGCCCCCGCGAGCAGCTCGATCGCGACGATCCGCGCGGCATTGGCGAGGATGCGCTCGGCCTTCCAGGCCGCGCTCATCCCCATCGGCACCACGTCCTCCTGGTTGCCTTCGGTGGGCACCGACTGCACGCTCGCAGGCGTCGCCAGGACCCGGCAATCGGCGACCAGCGCCGCCGCCGAGATCTGGGCGCTCATGAACCCCGACTCGAGGCCTGGATTCTTCGACAGGAACGCCGGCAATCCGGACGACAGGTCCGGGTTCACGACGCGCTCGAGACGCCGCTCGGCGAGGCCCGCGAGCGTCGTGAGGGCGATGCCGAGCACATCGAGCGCGAGGGCGATGGGTTGGCCGTGGAAGTTGCCGCCCGAAAGGACCTCGTCGCCGAACACGAGCGGGTTGTCCGTGGCCGCGTTCAGCTCGGTCGTGACCAGCCGCTCGGCGAAGGCGATCGCCTCGCCCACGGCGCCGAGAATCTGGGGCGTGCAGCGCAACGAGTAGGCGTCCTGCACCCGCGGGTCGTGCTCGCGATGCGACTCGCGGATCGCGCTCCCCGCCAATAGACGGGTCAGCAAGGCCGCCGAGCGCTGCTGGAAGGGGTGGGGCCGCGCCTCGTGGATGCGGGGGTCGAACGGGGCCGGTGTCCCCCGCACGGCCTCAAGGCTCATGGCGGCGGCGGCGTGGGCCGCGCGCCACAATACCCACGAGTCGTGCACCAGTAACGCCGCGAGCCCCGTCTGGGCCTGCGTCCCGTTGACGAAGGCGAGACCCTCCTTTGCCTCGAGGGTCACGGGCTGCAGGCCGGCCGCACGCAGCTTCGCGCCGTCCTCCCCCTCCCCGATCATCGCGAGCGCGAGATGCGAGAGCGGGGCGAGATCGCCCGAAGCGCCGACGCTCCCTTGCGACGGCACGACCGGATGGATGCCTCGGTTCAGCATCGTCGCAATCAGCACGGGGAGTGCGGGGCGGACGCCGCTTGTGCCCAGCAGCAGCACGTTGGCGCGCAGCAGCATCATCGCGCGGACGGCGTCCACCGCGAGCGGGTCGCCCACCCCGGAGGCGTGACTGCGGACTAGGTTGCGCTGCAGCCGCCCGAGTTGGTCGGCGGGGATCCGCACGTGGGCCAGCTTCCCGAACCCGGTGGTGACGCCGTAGATGGTGTCGCCCCGGGCGAGCGCAGTCTCGACGGCCTGCCGCGAGGCGGCGAGCCCGGCCAGCGCGGCGGGAGCGATTGCCACGCTGGCGCGCCGCCGCGCAACGGCGATGACGTCGGCGATGGAGAGGGAGCGACCGTCGAGAGTGATCGAGGATGACATGCCGGAGGGAAGCTACGCACGGAGCTGACTGAAGGCCACAGAGGCACAGCGGGGCTGCCCTGTGCCTCCGTGCCTCTGTGGGTCCTACTGCGCCCCGCGCACTACGAGCCCGCCGCTCTCCGAAGTAGTCGGCAATCCGCCCCGCAACAGCAGCTCCGGGTTCCCCTGATCGGTCTGGAAGCTCCAGTCGAAGATCACGTAATCGCGTCCCACGTGCGTCACCCGCAGCCCCCCGTAGCGCAGCGTCTGCCCTTCCACGATCTGGAACACGTACCCGTACTCCGGCACGGCCTGGAACATGCTGCGGGAGTACCCGCTTGCCGGCGCAAAGTCGATGTCCGTCAGATCGCCGATGGGCGCGCTGCTGTAGAGCTGCATGCTCGTACCCGTGAACTCGGGCACCAGCCAGAGGGTCCCATCCGTGGGGTCGCGATATACCCAGAAGTCGATGTCGCTGCGGGCGCCGTTCTGCACCAGGCCGAGCTCGCTGGGCTGGGCGACACCGTCGCCGTTCAGATCGTCCCAAAACCGGAAGCCCGATTGGGTGCTGTCCGCCTGGTAGGCCCACACCAACACGTTGCGCGCGTCGGGGCGCGGGGTGTCCTGGCGCAGCGGCGACCACAGGCTCTCGGAGCCGTCGGTGCCGATCGCCGTGACCCCGAAGCAGCGCGGCACGCCGTTGGTGAGCGCGCTCACGAGGAACTCGGCCGACACCGTGGTCCCCTCAATCGACCAGGTCTTGCCGCACAGGCCATGGTCCAAGTCGTAGCTGGTGCTGTAGACGCGGTACCACTGGAAGTGGCCCGGGTCGCTGGCGTAGGCGTTGTCCGACCAGGAGAGATCGATCGCGCCATCGAGCGAGATTGAGGTCAGGCTCGCCGGTGCATCCAGCGGGACTGCGGGTACGAGCAGGTCGTTCCTCTGGCACCCCGCGACCACCATGGCGACCGTCAGCAGGCTGTATCGCAGCACGCGCATAACCGCCTCAGGGAGAAGTTCCACCGAGATCCAAGGGCACGCGACGTGCCAAATGGTAACTATCACTGAATCAGGCGCTTAGCGGAAATCGACCACAGCCGTGCTGTCACCTGTGGAGGACACATGACGGAGAGTTGCTACGGTCGCGGGAACGTCTGCTGGTCGTAGTCGAACTTGATGTCCGGCTGGTCGAGGAGCGAGATGTAGAAGTTGAAGGCGAAGTTGCCGTTGGGGCTCTTGGCGAACGCGAAGCTCGCATGCCAGCGGTGCAGATCCCGCTCCAGCCGCACGTAGTGCTGGCCAAACTGGCGAGTGTCGAGGTCGTAGATCGTGTTCCAGGACAGGGTCCAGTGCGGCGTGGGACTGAACCCCGTGGTGAGGGCGAGCTGCTGGCGGCCCCCGTTGCCCTGCCCGAAGAGGGGTGTGGCCAGGGGGCTGCGGGTCGTGTCGGGTCGAGTACGGTTGCTGGTGAACGACACCGACATGTGAAAGCCGCCGCCCCCCCCTCCCCCCCCTGGGACCGGCGAGTAGGCGCCGCGAATGCCACCGCCGACTGGCGGTCCACCGGGGAACGTCGGCGGCGCTGCTGCCCCCTGCCCCGGCGGCACCGCGCCCGGCCCGCCGGGTTGCGCACCCCCCGCCCCACCCCCTGCGGGGCCGCCTTCGCCCGTGGCGAGCCCGAACAGTCCGCCAAGCGCGCGCAACGTGCCGGGTGACACCGAGAACGACGCCGATACACTGCTGAGGAAGGGGTCGAACGGCGACGCCTTGAGCCCCGCCGGTCCGCGCCACAGATCGTGGGTCGTCTGCAGGCTGAACCCCGGCAGCAGATCGGAGGCGAAGGTGTTCGAGAGCGTCTGCGTTTGCCAGCCGGTGCGGCCTGGGATCTTCGCCTGCTCGAAGTTGTACGCGATCGACGACGTGTTGATGCTGAGCAGGCGCATCTTCGCGGGCTGCCGGTCGCGCGTCGTATCGCCGGGTGGCGGCCGGAGCTTGCCCTCGAAGTTCTGGGAGACCCCGAGGCTGATGGTCTGCTGCGGATCGCTGCGGGCGGTGAGCGTCTTGCCCGTCGGGTCGATGGCGTGCGCGAACACGCTGTCCACCTTGGCGCCCGGGGCGTACTGGTAGCTCACCAACCATTGGAGCGAGTGCCTGATCCGCGTCACAGGTCCCACGCCCGGGAAGAACCCGAAGAGGGTCGGGGCCACCCCCAGCGTGAACGCGAGCCGTTTGCCCTGGTGGAGGAACCGCCCGCCCGTGAATTGGTTGCGGATCGCGAACGGCCCGGCGGTCGTGGTGTTGAGGATCGCGATGCCGGGCTGGAGCTTCCAGGTGCCGGAGAACAGCTGCGGCAAATTGATCCCGGTCTGCCAGTCGATCGTGGTCGAGAAGGTCCGCCCGTACACCAGGTGGTGCACGACGGTCGTGTCGGTCGAGTCCGGCACCAGGAACTCGGTGCGCTGGTTGCTGGCGCGGTCGGTGACGCTGACGGCGTTGCTCCAGTTCCAGCGGCCCACACGCAACGGCGTCCCGATGGAGAAGTCGGTCTGCCGGGAGTCGAAGAAGCCCGGCAGGGTGTCCACCGCGCCGTTGGCGACGCTCAGCAGCGGCGCCGGGCCGCTGTGGAACGTCTGGGCGTTGTTATAGGAAAACCCGGGCGACCAGGTGATGTCGGGCGTGAGGTTGATCGGCGAGGGGGTCAGGCTCACCCGGGGGAAGTTCTGCTGCACGAGCGCGCTGGAGAGGTTTTGGGAGCGGCTGCCGCCCAGGTTGAAGGCGCCCCAATCGAACCGCTTGTCGAAGTTCAGGCTCGATGTCAGCTGCGCCGTGGACAGGAAAGGGTCCACGGTGTTGCGCTGCACCACCTGCGCGCTCGTGGCGTAGTCGACGCTGGCCGAAAAGTGCGTGCGGCTGTCGAACGCCTGGTTGTGCTGCCAGCCGATCCGGGTCGACGTCGCGGTGGCGTCGAGCTGGCTGAGCCGGGTGTAGGAGATCCCGCCGGTGACGAAGCGGTCGAGCCACCGGTAGCGCATCTGGCCGTGGATCGACACGTTGCGCCCGGCGAACCAATCCACGGAGGTCAGGAGATCGACGTAGTCGTTGAGGACGAAGTAGTAGCCCAGGTTGGCGAGGTGCCGCTGGTAGCCGCGATTGGGGCGCACCAGGTCGTTCAAGCCGAAACGCGGTACCAGCATGCCGCTGCGCCGTCCCTTGCGAATGTCCTGGAACATGAAGGGGAGCCACATGATGGGGACATCCCGCACGTAGAGCACGGCCGGACGGGCCACCATCACGTTCTTGTTGAGCCACTTCACCTCGCCCGTCGCGAAGTGATAATCGGGATTGGGGTGGTCGTCGGAGGTGATCTTGCTCTTGGCGCCGAACAGTCGGGTGGACCCCGAGTCCACCGCCAGGTTGCCCCACCAGTACCAGGTGGCTCCACCTTGTTGGAAGGAGGTGATGGCCTCGTTCACCACGCCCCGCCGGATGCAGGTATCGTAGCGCATCCCCTCCCCCACCAGCACCGTCCCCTGATCGAACAGCCGCGGGCTACCGACGGCGTCGAGCCGGCAGCTCGCCTCCTTGTAGCGAATCGAATCCGCCTCCACCTTGGTGCCCTCGCGGTCCACGTACGCTTGGCCCCGCAGGAAGATCACCTGGCTGTCCCCCCGGACCAGCAGCGTGTCGGCGACATACTGCGTGATTCGGTAGCCCTTGAGCCGCAGCAGCGCGTCCATGACGCTGTCGCTGGGCGGGAAGGTGCGCGTGGGCCCGCTGGGCAGGCCCATCTTGCGCGCCGCCGCGGTGTCGAGCGTCTGGCCCTTGACCGGCTGCCCGGGGACGCCGGGTGTGGCTTGGCCGGCGACGGGAGGGCGGCGGGTCGTATCCGGCCGAGGGGAGGGAGGGCCGACCGGCTGCTGGGCGCGCAATCCGCCCGCCGCGCCGACCAGGAGTAGCAGGACGACTGCGGCGGCCCCGGCGGCGTCCCGGGCCGCGCGTCGGGCGCGGCGGCGGGTCACGACCCAGGCACAGAGGATGCTGATCTCGTAGAGCAGCACGAGCGGCACCATCATCATCAGCATCGAGAGCGCGTCGGGCGGCGTGAGCAGGGCGGCGGCGACGGCGGCGATCACCAACGCGTAGCGCCGGTTGCGCGCCAGGAATCGCGGGGTGACCAGACCGAGCGACGCCAGGATCACGATCACCAGCGGCAGCTCGGTGACGATGCCGAAGGCGATGATGATCTGCGCGGCGAAGCCGAAGTAGTTGTCGGCGGTGATGATCGGCGCCAGGTCGGCGCGCTGGAAACTGAACAGCACGACCAGCGCGCGCGGCAGCACCCAGAGATACGCCACCGCAGCCCCGCCGAGGAACAGCACCACTCCGACGGACAACGCCGGGACGATGAGCCGCTTCTCGCGATCGTACAGGGCCGGGGCCAGGAACGCCCAGACCTCGTAGATCACCACCGGCGAGGCCAACAGGAGGCCGAGGGCGAACGCGAATTTGAGGGTGATGAAAAACGGCTCGGTCGGGCTGGTGAACAGCAGGCGACCACCCGGGAGGAGCGGGGCGATGGGGCGCTTGAGCAAGCCGATCACGTCGACGTGCTGCACCACGAGCCAGCCGATGACCGAGCAGACGAGGACCGCGGCGAGACTGTACAGTATGCGCCAGCGCAGCTCCTCGAGATGATCGAGGAACGGCATCTCGCCGCGGTTGGAAGCGTCCGGCACGCCGGCTCCGGTCTAGCGCCCCAGCCGCTGCAGTTTGTCGCGCGCGAGGTTGGCCTCGTCGGAGCGGGAGTAGCCGGCGATGACCCGGGCGTAGTACGTCCGGGCCTTCGGCTTGTCCCCCCGCTGCTCGGCGAGAAGGCCCAGCTTGTAGAGGGCCGACGGCGCCCGCGGCGAATTGGGGTACGTCTTCACCACGGCTTCATACACCGCGGCCGCCGAATCGGGGTTCTCCTGAGCGAAGGTCTCGCCGACGTAGAACAGGGCCTCGCCGGCTCGATCGTGAGTGGGATACAGGCGGAGGAATTCGCGGAAGCCCAAGCGGGCCGTCGCGAACCGGCCGCTGCGATACTGCTGCAGCGACACGTCGTACATCTGGTCCGCGCCGGGCCCCGCCGGGTTTCCCGAGGGGCCGACCAGCGCGCCGGCCCGGCCGGCCGTGGTATCGAGCGTCGGGACCGGCTGCTGCGCCCGCTCTTCGATCCGCGTCCGCAGCTCGGTCAGCCGCTGCTGGCTCTGCCCGGTCAACTCCTGGACGGCCACCAGCTGCTGCTGCACGGAGAGCAGGTCGGTTTTCATGTCGCCGCGCAGCTGGACGAGGTAGGCCTGCTGGGCGACGAGGTGCTGCTGCACGGCGGCGACGACGGCGAGGATAGAGTCGCGCTCACCGCGGCGCAGCGAATCGCCGTGGGCGAGCTCGCCCCGGAGCGCGGTGACCTGAAGCTCGACCTTGCGGACGTCGCCCTTGAGGGCGCAGCCGGCGGTGAGCCCCAGGCTCCACACGAACGACTGAATCCGGCGCAACCCGCGACCGACCTTACGGCTTCTTGAGGACGTCGCCGCCGGCGAGGATCTCGACTTCATCCCGACGGTTCTGCGACCAGGCGCTCTCGTCGTGGCCCTGCGCGAGGGGCCGCTCCTCGCCGTAGGAGACGGTCTCGATGCGCCCGGCGTCGACGCCGTGCTGGACCAGGTACTCCTTGGCCTTGTTCGCGCGCCGGTTGCCCAAAGCGAGGTTGTACTCGTCGGAGCCGCGCTCGTCGCAATGGCCGCTGAGGCGGATGCGAAGTCCCGGGTTCGCCTGCAAGATCGCCACCTTCTGATCCAGAATGCCGACGTCGTCCGACCGCAGGTCCGATTTGTCGAAGTCGAAATGGATCATGGTGGCGAGCATGTTCTTGACGTCCGTCGTGGTGCCCGCCGCCGCCGCCGCCGAGTCCGCGGCGCGCTGGCGCGCTACCCGCTCGGACTCCTCACGCGCCCGGCGGTCCGCTTCCGCCTGCGCCGCCGCGATCGAGTCCTGCCGCGCCCGCTCGGCCGCCGCGATCGAATCGGCGTTGGGCGTCGGCGCCGGCGTCGTCGCCGGCTTGGGCCCGCCGCCGCACGCGGCAACCGCCGCAACGGCCAGTCCGGCCACTACGAGCAAGTGTAGGCATTTCATTTGGGCGCTCTCTCCCGGGTCAGGGGTTGGATGCGGGGGTCTCCGGGGGGGGGAGCCGCGGAGACCACGACGGCAGTCGCGCGCCGCTCTGCTGGAGCAGCGGACGGATGCGACCGGTTTCCAAATCGATAATCCACAGCTGCCGGTACCCCGAGCGGTCGGACACGAACGCCAGATGCCGGCTGTCGGGCGCCCATGTGGGATCTTCGTTCCGCCCCACCGACGTGAGCTGGCGGACCGTCCGCGTCCGCACGTCTAACACGAAGACCTGGAGCGTGCCGGCCACATCACGGTGAAAGGCCAGCGACTGCCCGTCGGGCGACCATTCCGGTGCGTTCGAGGACCCCGTCACCCCGTAATCGAAGGGGGCGAACAACTGCTGGTCCGTCCCGTCGGCGGCCATGACGTAGATCTGGGGCAGACCCGCACGCGTCGAGACGAACGCGATCCGCTGGCCGTCGGGACTGTAAGCAGGGGACAAGTTGTCTGAAAAGCGCCCCACGGTCAAGCGCTGCAAACAGCAGTTGTCCCGCACGTTCACCGTGTAGAGATCCGTGCCTTCTTCGGTCGCGCGACTGAACGCGAGGGTCTTGCCGTCGGGGGAGAAGGCGGGCGTGAAATCCAGCGCCTTGCCCGTGGTCGCCACCGGCACGCGCTGGCCCGTCGCCATGTCCTGCATGAACAACTGCCCGTGCCCCTCGGCGAACTCCATGTACGCAAAGTGCCGACCGTCCGGCGCCCAGGCCGGGGACATCGCTTGGCGGCTACTCGACGAGACGAGCTGCAGGTCCGCACCGTCCTGGTCGATGCGGTCCACCTTGCCGTCTTTGACGAACAACACGCGCGTGGCCGCGATCCCCGCGCTGCCGAGCGCGGCCAGGACGACCTGGTCACTGAGCCGATGCACCGCCATGCGGAAGCCGACGTCCGTGAGCGGCGGCAGCTTCGCCCTGAGCGTGCGACGCACCGCGCCCGCCGTGATATCGTGCAGCTCGACGGTCATCGAGTCGGCGGCGAGCCGCACGTCAACGGCGAAGTCCGCCCCCAGCGCCTGGTACAGCGGATAGTTGAGCCCGCCCCAGGCCGCCTGCGGCCCGCCGGTGCGGCCGCGCGCCGCCCCGCCGCCCCCCCTCCCTCCCGCCGGGCCGGTGCTGACGCGGATCGAGTCGCCGCCGGGAAGGGTGATCAGCTCGAAGCGGTCGCTGTAGTCGAGGTCGCGGTTCAGGATGGTGTGCACCGAGTCGAGCAACGCGCCCCGCCCCGGCAGCACGACCATTCCCGGCCGCACCCCCGGCCGGTAGATGATCCCGATCCGCACGCCGCGGTCGATCGCGGAGGTATCCTGACAGTCGGACGGTCGGACGGTCGGACCGACGGACAGTAACAGCGCGACGAGCATCGTCCGGCGCTTCACTGACGCCTTCCCGAGAAATAAAATCGCACGAACAGCACGTCCGCCGGCCAGCCGTCCGGCAGCGCGCCGAACGCCTTGAACCGCCCGGCCTCCTCGACGGCGCCCTGAGCCTCGAGATCGAAGGCGAAGTTGCCGGAGCGCCTGATGAACTGCAGGTCGGTCACCGATCCGTCCCGATGCACGAAGAAGGAGACCTCCGCCTCGAGAGGGGTGCTCTGCAGCGGCCGCTGCCAGCGCCGGAGGATCTGCGAGACGATGTTCTGCAGATACTCGGGGAAGGGGAACTCGATCCCTTCCGTGCTGACCGTCGCGACGTCACTGCCGGTGGACGGCTTCTCGCCGGGCAAGGGCTGCGCCTTGGGCGTCGTCCGCGGCGCGGCCTCCCGCTGGCGCGTGTCGGACACCGGGGGCGGCGCCGCCTGGGAAACGGTGCTGCGCGGCGGCGGTCTGCGCGACGGCGCCGGCGGTGCCTGCTGCTCTGCCTCGCGCTGGACCGCCTCGGGCGCCTTGCGCTGCTCCTGACCTGCCTCCGGGGCCGCGATGAGCCGGACCCGGTACGTGGGCGGCACCCTCCGAGCGCCGCCCGCCGACGCCAGCAGCAAGAACACCGCCGCGCCGTGGACCGCGGCCGTGCCCGCCAGGCCGAGTCCGACGTTGGTCGGCACGCGCGGCCCGCGCCTCACGGCCTGACCGTCTCCGGCTCGGCCACGAGCCCGACGTCGTTCACCCCCGCAGCCCGGATCACCGCCAGGACCTGCACCACACTCCCGTAGGCGACCCGTCCGTCGGCCCGCAGATACACCCCCGAAGGCCGTTTGCTCCGCACGAACGCGCCGAAGGTCGCTCGGAAGTCCTCGTAGGAGAGGGCGGACTGGTCGAGGAAGATCCGGCCGTCGCGGTCCACGGTGACCACCAATCCCGACTTGGGCTCGAGCGGCCGCGCCTCGGCCCGAGGGAGGCGCACGTCCACGCCGCCTTGCATGATCGGCGCGGTGATCATGAAAATGATCAGCAGCACGAACGCGACGTCCACCAGCGAGGTCACGTTGATGTCGGCGTTGAGCGGCAGCTCGCCGTGCCCGCGCAGCCCGCCGCCCCCCAGCAGTCCCCGCCCGCCGCCAGCCATCAGAGCCTCCCTTCCCGGGCCATCGTCCCGATGATCTCCTGAGCGAAGCCCTCCAGCTCACCGGCGAACAAGCCGAGCCGGTTGACAAAGATGTTGTAGGCCATCACCGACGGCACGGCCACCGCCAGCCCCGCCACCGTGGTGACCAGGGCCTCGGCCACGCCGGGCGCGACGGCGCCGATGTTCCCCGAACCGCCGACGGCGATCCCGATGAATGCGTCCATCACGCCGAGCACAGTCCCCAGCAGGCCGAGCAACGGGCTCACGGAGCCGAAGGTGGCGAGCCAGGGGATGAACCGCGCCGCCGCGTCGCGTTCGGCCCCCACCTCCTTGGCCAGGACCATCCGCAGCGCCTCGAGCTGCGTCGTGGTGAGCGCCTCGTCCACCTGCAGGGGGCCGTCTTTCAGCTTGCCGGGCTTGAGCTCGGAGAAAAAGTGGATGCCCTCGCGCAGCAGCCGGTTGTAGGGCGACGAGGGCAGCCGCATGGCCGCGTGGTAGGCGTCCTCGAGCCGCTGGGCCTTTTCGATCTCGCCCATGAAGCGGTCGGCCTGCCGCCGCATGCGGCGAAACTGCCACCACTTCAGGACGATGAGATACCAGGAGACGACCGAGAACAGGACCAGGATCGCGAGCACGAATTGGGTCTCGCGACTGGAGGCGAGCACCAGCTCCCAGGGCGAGGTAGGCACCGCCCGACCGACCTGTAGCAGCACGCGTCAGTCCTCCCTGAGCCAGCGGATCGTGGCGGCGAGCCCATCGGGCAAGCCGGTGTCCGGCATCCAGCCGAGCTCGCGCTTCGCTTTGGCGGGATCGAGAGCGTTGCGCCGCAGCTCGCCCGCGCGCGCCCCTGCCCGCCGGACGTCGGGGCGCCGCCCCGACACCTCCGCCATCAGTGCCGCCAAGCGGTTGACGGATGTCTCGATCGCCGTCCCGACATTGTAGGCGCGCGCGTCGAGGTCCAGCGGGAGCGGCAGGGGGCAGGTCGCGGCCACGAGGTTGGCGGCCGCGACATCCTTCACGAAGACCATGTCCCGCGTCTGCTCCCCATCGCCGAACACGGTCAGCGGCTCGCCGCGCAGCAGCCGGCTGCCGAAGATGGCCACCACCCCCGCCTCACCGTGCGGGTTCTGTCGTGGGCCGTAGACGTTGCTGTAGCGCAACGCTACGGCTTCGACGCCGTACAATTGCGAGAACATCGCCAGGTAATACTCAGAGGCGAGCTTGGCGGTCCCGTACGGGGAGGCCGGCAGCTTGGCGGCTGTCTCCGGAATCGGCAGGCTGGCGCCTTCGCCATAGACGGTGCCCCCCGAGGACGCGAACACCACGCGCCGCACCCCGCCCGCGCGCGCCCCCTCGAGGAGGTTCAGCAGTCCCAGCACGTTCACGTCCGCGTCGAACACCGGATCGGCCACGGAGCGCCGCACGTCCATCTGCGCCGCGTGGTGGTTCAGGATCGTGAAGGCGCCGTCGGCCACCAGCGCCCGGGCCGTCGCCGAGCGCACATCGGCGCGCACCAGCCGCGCTGCCGCGGGCACATTCGCCGCCCGGCCCGAAGACAGGTCGTCCAGCACGGTCACCTCGTCCCCGGCGGCCACATGGGCGTCGACGACGTGCGACCCGATGAAGCCGGCGCCGCCCGTGACCAGCACCCTGCGGCTCATGCGTCCGACCCGAAGCCGAACAGCCGCCGGACGGCCTCGAGCAGCGCATACCCGCGGCCGTTCTCGGCCGCCGCCTTCAGCGCCCGCGTGGGCTCGTGGAGGAACTTGTTGAGCAGGCTCTGGCTGAAGCGCTCGATCTGGGCGCGATCCTCGAGCGACAGGTGGCCGAGGTGCTTCAGGGTGCGCTCGAGCTCGGCGGCCCGCACGGCATCGAGGCGGCTGCGGAACTCCTTGATCACGGGCACCACGGCCAGCCCATCGTGCCAGGTCCAGAACGTGGCCACCTCCTGTTCCACGATGTCCTCCGCCTTGGGGATCTCCGCCCGTCGTTGGGCCGCCCCATGGGCGGCGACGGCCTGGAGGTCGTCGATGTCATACAGGAACACGTTCTCCAGCTGCCCGACCGCCGTATCCACGTCCCGCGGTACCGCGAGGTCGAGGATGCACAGCTGCCGTCCGCCGCGTCGACCGATCGGGCCGGCCACATGGGCCCACGTCACGACGGTGTGCGGCGCCGCGGTCGAGCACAGCACGATGTCCACGGCGGCGAACTGCTCCCAGGCGTCGTCCAGTGTCAGGGCGGACGCGCCATGCCGCTCGGCGACGGCCCGCGCGCGGTCGATGGAGCGGTTCGCGACGACGGTGACCTGCACGCCTTCGGCCCGGAGACACGTGGCGGCGAGCTCGGCGGTGTCGCCCGCCCCGAGGATGAGCGCCGCTTTGCCTTTGAGGGTGCCGAAGATCTTGCCGGCCAGCTCGACGGCCGCCGACGGCGCCGAGGCCGTGCCGGCCCCCAGCGTCGTCTCACTGCGGACCCGCGAGCCCACGAGCAGCGCCGACTGGAACAGGCGGTGCAGCACCGGCCCCGCCTGTGCCCGCGACAGCTCCCAGGCGTCGCGCACCTGGCCCTGGATCTGCGATTCGCCCAGGATCATGGAGTCCAGACCCGCCGAAACACGGTAGAGGTGGCGTACCGCGGCGCGGTCCCGGTGCGTGTAGGTGTAGCCGGCGGCCGGCTGGCCGGTGCCGAGCCGGTCGGCGAGCAGCGCCGAGACGGCGGCCGGCGCGGCATCCTGGGCCGCGCTCAAGTAGAACTCGGTGCGGTTGCAGGTGGAGAGCAGCACGCCGCCCTCGGCGCCGACGGATAGCACCCGGGCCAGGGACGCGGACACCTCATGGGGGGCGTGCGCGAACCGCTCGCGCACTGCGAGTGGGGCCGTCCGATGGTTGACGCCGACGACAGTGATGCTCATCGCCTCCCCCCCCCGGCCTCAGAGAAACCGCTCGGCCCCCGGGGCCGAGAGCTTGAGGGCGAGGTACACCAGCAGCACCGCCGCGAAGGCCGCGATGCTGGCGACGGCCGCCCGCCGCCCGGCCCAGTGCCGGACGACCCGTAGCCAGACCGCCGCACCGACCACCAGCCAGGTGAAGAGGCCCCACACGACCTGTGCCTTGTCGACATGGATGCCGCCCGCGAAGCGCACCGTGTAGCCCACCGCCAGCAGCACGCCGGCGGTGAGCGCCGGGAAGCCCGCCACCAGCGCGCTGCGATTGAGGCTGTCCAGCCGCTCGAGCGGCGGGAAGGAGAGGAAGACCGGTCCGAAGCGCTTAGCCTTGAGCTCGCGGAACTGGAGGAGGTACAACGCAGCCGCGATGAACGCGAGCGCCAGCAGCGCGAGCCCCAAGACGCTGAGCGTGATGTGGGAGATGAGCCACGCATTCCCGCCCCGGAGCGGCTCGGCGCCGGGCGCCAACCCGAGCAGCAGCGCCAGCCCGACGAGTCCCGTCGCGAGTGGGGCGGTGAACAGCGCCACGGCCGAGGCACGGAAGACGCGTTCGCTCACCAGTTGCAGCAGCACGAGGAACAGCGCGAGCATCGACAGCGCCGGCGCGACCCCGACGAGGGCCAGCTGCGCCACACCGGCGACGTGGAACGCCGCGCCGGCGCTCGGCACCGCGAGCGCCAGTGGACGGGCCGTCGAGCGGCCGCCCGCGAACGCTTGCAGCGCCAGCGCCGCCGCGACCCCGTACAGCCCCAGCGCGATCAGATGCAGGTTGAACAGCATGCTCCAGCCACGCCGGACCGCTGACCTGGATCCGGCGGCCGGTCAGGACGGCATCTTCTTGACGAGCCGCACGGCCATCCCCGGCGCCACGTCCGGATGCGTCACCTGGATCACGAGACCGGAGGCCGAATGCTCGCGCGTATGCACGATCATCAGCTGCAACCGCACCTCCTCCGAGCGGGACCCTAGCTCACCGGTCGCCGGCTGATACACTTCGAAGACGTCGCCCGGCACGACCCCGTCGGCCCGGCCTCGATCGATGAAAAAGATCTGTTGGGCGCCGCTGAGCGCGTGGAGATCCCGCGCTTTGATGATGTGCCCCTCGAGCCCCTGGGCGACCGGCGCCGGCCGCACGTTGCCGGGATCCTTGAACGGCTCCAGCGGCAGCGCCTGCTGGCCGTCGCGGACCTGGCCGAACTCCAGGATGACGTCGGCCAGCACCTGCCGGGGCTGCACGGCCGTCACGCGCGCCACGCCCATCGGCAAGACCTGGTCGCCCCAGCCGGGAACCTGCGCGCTGATGCGCGCCAGCAGCAGCGAGTCGCCGACGTGGTAGGACGCCTTCCCCGACGGTGCGATCGCAATCTCCTCGAACTGCATGGCGGTCGTGCGCTCGCTGAGGCGATGAATGGCGGGCTTCGACGTGGTCCCGAGCACCGCGGCCCAGGGCAGCCGCTCCTGTTCGGTCAGCCAGCCCGCCGAATAAAACTCCCCGCGTCGCACCGGCCGGTAGGGCTGGTTGGCGTAGGCCCGCAGGACGTCGCGCACTTGCTCGGTGCGGGTGCGCGTCCGATCGAAGATCGTCTGGTAGGCCTCAGCGGTCGGCGGCGGCGGCGGCGGCGGTTCAACCGGCGCCGGCTGCGTCGTGTCCGGCGGCAGCCCAGCGGCGACGACAGTGTCCGCCTTCGTCGTATCCGCCTTCGTCGTGTCGGCCTTGACGCTATCGGCTTTGCCTTGCGCCACCGTCGTGGCGGTATCCGTCGGCGCCTCGCCCGCAAAGGTCAGAACCTCGCCCGGATAGATCCAGTGCGGATCCTCGACGACGGACGTGTTGAGCCGGTAGATCTCGGGCCAGAGCAGCGGGTCGGCGAAGTAAAGCTGGGAGATCGACCAGAGCGTCTCCCCGCGGGAGACCGTGTGTGTGGCCGGGAGCTGTCCCGTCTGTGCGGCTGCGGCGTGCGTGGTGTCCTGCGCGCGGGTGGTGTCGACGTGGGTCGTGTCCTGCGCGCGCAGGACCCCCACCAGCAGCGGCACCGCAGCGAGGGCGAGGACCGCCCCCCGCTTAGAACGGCAGATCGTCGTCCTCCTCATCCAGCGCCTCCGGGAACTGGTCGAGCGGCTCCGCTTTGCCCTCGGCGGTCACCTTCGCCGCGGCCTTGGCACGCGCGTACTCTCCCGCGCCTTCGCCGCTGCTCCCCTTGGGCGACAGCATGATCAGTTCGCGTGCGATAATCTCGGTCGTGTAGCGGGTTTGCTTCTCGCGGTCTTCCCAGGTGCGGTACTCGATCCGCCCCTCGATGTAGACCTTGTCACCTTTCTTCAGGAACTTCTCGGCGATGTCGGCCAATCCGGACCCTTTGTTGTTCCAGCAGATGACCCGGTGCCACTCGGTCTTCTCCTGCTTCTCCCCGCCCTGCCCCGTCCACTGCCGGCTGGTCGCCACCGATAAGGTGGCCACCCGGGACCCGTTGTTCGTGCTCCGCACCTCGGGATCGGCCCCCAAGTTGCCGATCAGCATCACTTTGTTGAGACTCCGGCTCACGGCTGCCTCCGAACGATAGGCGGGTGGGGGTCCAAGGATGCCCCACAGTATATGACCCGCAAGTCATTCTGTCAATCAAAGATACGCCACTTGTACCCTTCTCACGCGCGTCGGGTTTCAGCGGCAATCGCAGTCCGCAAGATCACCGCGTCCTCGACCGGGTGGCGGTAGTACGCCGGCCGCCGACCCACTGTCCGAAACCCCAGTTGCTGGTACAGGCGCCGCGCGGCCGCGTTCGATTCGCGCACTTCGAGGTACACCGCGTGCACGCCCCGGTCGGCAAGGAGGGCCATCAGTCGCTCGACCAACGCGCGCCCCAGACCGCGACGCTGGTGCGCGAGTGCCACACCGAGGTTCAAGATCTCGGCTTCGTCGGCCGCGTGGTGAGCGACGGCGTAGCCGGCCACCACGCCGTCCTCCTCGGCGATGAGAAACGGAACGCCCGACGCCGAGCACTCGCGGAAGTCGCGCGCTGACCATGGGTCCGAAAAGACGGTCCCCTCAATCGCGCAGACCGCGGGCACGTCAGCGGGCTGGGCGGGACGGATCCGGTAACGGGCGTCCGTGGCGGGCCTCCCACCTGGCCTGGGCCTCGGCGGGGCGGCCGTAGACCGGCTCGGCCGTCGCCAGGTCGTCGATCAGTCGCGCCGCCCCCGCCCGCTCGACCAGCGCCAGCAGCGTCGTGGCGGCAAGTGGAAGCTGGTCCAGGGGAACCGGTGCCGCCGACACCCAGGCGCTGACGTCTCCGGCGTAGCGCACCGCGCCGTCACCGACGACGAGCTGCGGCTGCACGGGCGTCAGGCGGGCGAGCTCTGTCACGGTCACCACCGCAGGCGCGACGAGCGTTTCCACGCGATCGGCGTGGATCACGTAGACGGCGCCGTACACCTGTCCCCGCAGCGCGTCGAAACAGGCCGCGATGGGTACGGCACCGAGCCGCACGGCGGCCCCCGCGGCCGCGGCGAGGAGCGAGGGCACGGCGCGCACCTCTAAGCCCTTCTCCTGGGCGAGGCCCTTGGCTGTGGCCCAGCCGATCCGCAGCCCGGTGAAGCTCCCGGGCCCGTCGCCGAGCACGATCCCATCCAGGTCCGCGAGGCGAGCCGCTGCCCGGGTGAGCACGAAGTCTACCAGCCGCAGGATCTCGGCGGCGTGGCGGCGCGCCCCTTGCGCGTGGGTTCCTGCCAGCACCGTGGCACCGGTCCCGACGGCCACGCTCGCGATGTCGGTCGCCGTGTCGATCGCCAGCCAACGCCCGCTCATCCCCGCCCCTCCCAAATGTGGAATGCGGAGTGCGGAATGCGAAATTGAACAGCCAGGTTCGATCCTCGAAGCTGGCTCTGGTGCCGGACCGCCGTCCGATCCACTCCGCATTCCGCATTCCGCATTCCGCATTCGCGAACCGGCAGGGGCCTCCTCACGGGATCTCCTCCAGCTCCCGGGAGTCCGAATCGGCACCGTAGCTCAGTTTGAAGTGCCGGTCGAGCGGCGGCACCCAGGGACCGGCGCGCTCGGGCCACTCGACCAGGATGATGGCGCCCTCGCGCAGCATGTCCTCGAAGCCGAGATCCTCCGCCTCGTCCGGGGAGCGGAGCCGGTAGCAGTCGACGTGGTAGACGGGGCTGCCACCGGGGGGGGGGGGGGCGACGTCGTAGTGATGCACCAGCGCGTAGGTGGGGCTGGTCGCCAGGGCGCGCGCGCCGAGGCCGCGGCAGATCGCCTGGACGAGGGTGGTCTTGCCAGTGCCCAGGTCGCCGGAGAGTCCAATCACGGCCGGCGCGCGGAGCGTCCGCCCCAGCGTTTCACCGTACCGGCTGAGCTCGTCCGCGCGGAGGTGCATGGCGCACCGGATCTCCTTGGGCCTTGAGCTCGAGCAGCTGGTCGCGCAGCAGCGCCGCGACCTCGAAGTCCAGCTCCTCGGCGGCGGCCCGCATTTGGGACTCGAGCAGGCGGATCAGCGCCTCGCGCTCGTTGGCGTCGGCCGGGCGCGCGACGGTCTCCGCGGCGCGGCGGCCGGTCCGGGCGTCGGCCACGCGGGTGACGAAGCGGATGTCGCCCACCGACTTCACGATCGACCGCGGCGTGATATCGTGCTCGGTGTTGTAGGCCAGCTGCGTAGCCCGGCGACGGTTCATCTCCTCCAGCGCTCGCTGCATCGAGCCGGTCATCCGGTCCGCGTACAGGATCGCTCTGCCGCTCAGGTTCCGGGCGGCGCGGCCGACGGTCTGAATCAGCGAGCGGTCCGAGCGCAGGAAGCCTTCCTGGTCGGCGTCGAGCACCGCAACGAGGGACACCTCCGGCAAATCGAGTCCCTCGCGCAGCAGGTTGATGCCGACCAGGACATCGAACTCCCCGAGGCGCAGGCCCCGGATGATCTCGACCCGCTCGATGGCGTCGATCTCCGAGTGCAGGTAGCGCACCCGCACCCCGTGCTGCTGGAGGTAGTCGGTCAGATCTTCCGCCATCCGCTTGGTGAGGGTGGTGACCAGCACCCGCTGATTCTTCTTCTCCCGCAGCCTGATCTCGTGCAGCAGGTCGTCGACCTGTCCCTTCACCGGGCGGACCTCGACCTCCGGATCCACCAGCCCGGTGGGCCGGATGATCTGCTCCACCACGACGCCCTCGGAGAGCTTCAGCTCCTCATCGCCCGGCGTCGCGGACACGAACAGGATCCGCGGTACGAGTTGCATGAATTCTGCGTACTTGAGCGGGCGGTTGTCGAGCGCCGAGGGGAGCCGGAAGCCGTACTCCACGAGCGTCTGCTTGCGGGAGCGGTCCCCCTCGTACATCGCGCCGACCTGCGGCACGGTCTGGTGCGACTCGTCGATGATGCAGAGCAGGTCGGCCGGGAAGTAGTCGAGCAGGCAGGCGGGCCGCTCCCCGGGGACGCGCCCGGTGAGGTGGCGCGAGTAGTTTTCGATCCCCGTGCAGCGCCCGACCTCGAGCAGCATATCGATGTCGAAGTGGGTCCGGGACTCGAGGCGTTGCGCTTCGACGAGCTTGTTCTGGACCCGCAGCTCGGCCAGGCGCTCCGTCAGCTCGGCGCGAATCGCGACCACCGCGCGCTCGATGCGCTGGCGCTCGGTCACGAAGTGTGTCGCCGGATAGACCGCGCAGCGGGTCAGCTCGGCGATGGTATCGCCGGTGAGGGGATCGATTTTGGCGACGCGCTCCACGGTGTCCCCCCAGAGCTCGATGCGGACGGCCTGCTCGTCGTAGGCCGGAAAGATCTCGATGGTGTCACCCCGGACTCGGAACGTCCCCCGGTCGAAGCTCACGTCGTTGCGGGTGTATTGAATCCGCACCAGGTCTTCCAGGATGGCGTCGCGCCCCCGCTGCTCGCCGGCGCGGACGGTGACCAGCAGCTGTCGGTACAGCTCGGGGTCGCCGAGGCCGTAGATCGCCGAGACGCTGGACACGATCACCACGTCGTCCCGCTCCATCAGACTCGACGTGGCGCGCAGCCGCAACGCCTCGATGTCCTCGTTGATGGAGGAGTCCTTGGCGATGTAGGTATCGGTGGCCGGGACGTACGCCTCGGGCTGGTAGTAGTCGTAGTAGGAGATGAAGAACTCGACGGCGTTCTTCGGGAAGAACGTCTTCAGCTCGCCGTAGAGCTGGGCCGCCAGGGTCTTGTTGTGGGACAGGACCAGCGTGGGCCGGCCGAAGGCGGCGATGACGTGCGCCATCGTCATCGTCTTGCCCGAGCCGGTGACGCCGAGCAGGGTCTGATAGCGGTCGCCGCGCCGCAGCCCGCTTAGCAGCTGCTCGATCGCGCGCGGTTGATCCCCCGCCGGCGTGAACGGGGCGACGAGCTGGAAGGTCATCCCCGAAAGTTAACCCAGCGCGGTTTCGGAGTGGGCCCCGGAGTCGCGGCGCGCGACCTGGGTGACACCCTTCACCCGCCGGACGGCACGCAGGACCTTGTTCAGCTGGGTCTGGTTCTCTACCTCGACGAGCATCGAGCCGTAGACGGCCCCGTCCTTGGAGGCGAGCTCGGCGCTGCGGATGTTGGTGCCGGTCTCACTGACGGCCTCGCAGATGTCCGCGTACAGGCCGCGCCGGTCCTCTCCCCCGACCGCCAGCCGGACCACGAACACTTCGCCCTCGGATTCCTGCCAGTCGATCTCCACTCGCCGCTCCACTTCGGCCGAGAGGGTCAGGAGGTTGGGGCAGTCGCTGCGGTGGATCGAGATGCCGCGCCCCTGGGTCACGTAGCCCACGACCGCGTCGCCCGGCACCGGCTGGCAGCACTGAGCGTAGCGCACCATCAGGCCGTCGACTCCCTGGATCCTGATCCCTCGGCCCAGGCGCAGGCGCTCGATGACGCGCCCGAACGCGGTCGGCTTGGGGGGGGTCAGGTCCTCGCTGGGCAGATCCGGGTAGAGCGCGCGCATCACCTGGCCGAGCGGCAGGTCGCCCCGGCCCAGCCCCGCCGCGAGCTGCTCGGAGGTACCGACCGAGAGCACAGCGGCCGCCTTCGCGTATTGCTCCGGCGCGGGGGCGGTGAGGCGGCGGCGGCGGATCTCCCGGTCCAGGATCTCGCGGCCCAGCGCGACGCTGCGCTCGTGCTCCTCCAGCTTGATCCACTGCCGGATCTTGTGGCGCGCACGCGCCGTCTGCACGTGGGCCAGCCAGTCGCGCGACGGCTTGGCGACCGGGCTGGTGAGGATCTCCACCGTGTCGCCGTTGTGCAGCGGCCGGTGCAACGGGGAGATGCGGCCGTTGATGCGGGCGCCGTGGCAGTGCTCGCCGACCTCGGTGTGGACCGCGAAGGCGAAGTCGATGGGCGTGGCGCCTTTGGGGAGGCGCTTCACGTCGCCGAGCGGCGTGAAGACGAAGATCTCGTCCTGGTAGAGGTCGACTTTGAGGAACTCGAGGAATTCCTCCGGTGAATGCGCGTCCTGCTGCAGCTCGAGCAGCTGGCGGAACCAGGCGAGGTGGCGATCGAGCTCGTCGGGATTCTTGCCTTCCTTGAAGAGCCAGTGCGCCGCGATACCGTACTCCGCGGTGCGGTGCATGTCGCGGGTGCGGATCTGGATCTCGTAGAGCTGGCCACCCGGTCCGAAGACGGTGGTGTGCAGCGACTGGTAACCGTTCGACTTGGGGCTGGCGATGTAGTCCTTGATCCGCTCCTGCAGCGGTGTCCACTTGTGGTGGATCACACCCAGCACGTGGTAGCACTCCGCGACGGTGTTCACCAGCACGCGGACCGCCAGCAGGTCGAAGATCTCCTCGAACGGCTTGCCGCGCTGCTTCATCTTCTTGTAGATCGACCACAGGTTCTTCGGCCGGCCGGTGATCTCGAAGCCCGTCAGTCCGGCCCGCGCCAGCTCTTCGGCGAGCGGCGCCCGCAGCCGCTCGATGGTCTTCTCGCGATCGGTCCGCCGGGCTTTGATCTGCCGCGCCAGGGTCCGATAGTCCAGCGCCTCCAGGAACCGGAACGCCAGGTCTTCCAGTTCCGCCTTCATACCGGCCATGCCGAAGCGGTGCGCGAGGGGCCCGTAGATCTCGCGCGTCTCCAGGGCGATGCGCCGCTGCTTCTCGGGCTCCAGGTGCTCCAGGGTGCGCATGTTGTGGAGCCGGTCGGCGAGCTTGATGATGATGACGCGCGCGTCCTTGGCGATGGACAGCAGCAGCTTGCGGTAGTTCTCCGCCTGCTCTTCCGCGGTCGAGCGGAAGGTCAGGCTGGACAGCTTGGTGAGCCCGTCCACCAGGTCGGCGACCTCGCCGCCGAAATCGCGGCGAATGTCGTCCACCGTCACGCCGGCGTCCTCTACCACGTCGTGCAGAAGTGCTGCGGCGATGGTGGTGGAATCCATCTGCTGCTCGGCGAGGATCGTCGCGACGGCCACGCTATGGGAGACGAAGTCGTCGCCCGATTGGCGCTTCTGGCCACGATGGGCGCGGGCGCTGAACTGATAGGCGCGCGCCAGCAGGTCCAGGTCGAGGCGGTCCCGTTGGGCCTCCACGGCCTTGGCCAGCTGGGGGGCGAGGATGGGCGCGGTGCTGGTCACAGCAGCCCGGCCTCCGCGAAGCTCACGTAGTGCGCTCCTCCCACGATCACGTGGTCGTACACCGGGACGTCGAGCAGGCGTCCCGCGTCCACCAGTTGCCGGGTCACCGCCCGATCATCGGCCGAGGGAGTCGGGTCGCCGCTCGGGTGGTTGTGCACCACGATGATGCCCGCCGCAGCCTCGGCGATCGCCCCGCGGAACACCTCGCGGGGGTGCACCAGGGAGCTATTCAGGATCCCCCGGGTGATCAGGAGGTCCGCCAGCACCTGGCTTTGGCTGCCCAGCGCCAGGACATGGAACTCCTCGACGGCGAGGTCGCGCAGCCGGGGGGCGTAGAACCGGTGCACGTCGGCCGGGCCCGCGATCCGCTCGGGAGCCGGCTCCGCCTCCGCGGCAACCCGCCGGCCCAGCTCGAGGGCGGCCAGCAGGCGTGCCGCCTTGGCCCGCCCTACGCCCGGCACCCGGGCCAACTCGGCCCCCGGCCGGCCGACCAGCCGGCGCAGCGACCCCTCCACCCGCGCCAGCAGGTCCCCGGCCACCGCGAGCGCATCCCGGCCGGCACAGCCGGTCCCAAGGAGAATCGCCAGGAGCTCCTGCGCCGTCAACGCGGCGGGGCCCACCGCCCAGAAACGTTCGCGGGGGCGGTCCCGTTCCGGGTGCTCAGAAAGGAGAAGCGGCATGGGGCAAGACTAGGGACGCGCCACACCTGGACATAGCCCTTTTTACGCGGCCCGGCCCCTTCCTGAATTCCGCTTCTGCCCTGGGAGGCGGCCAGGGCATCTCACCGAGACCAGAAGTTCGTGCTAAGCTAGCCCAGCCACCCCGTGCCTGCAGCCCGATCCACGAGGCGAGCCATCCACCACTCACCACAACCTCGCGGAGCCCCATGCGACCCGTGTCCGCCGTCCTCATCCTCGCCCTCGCCGCCGGGCTGCTGCTCGCGGCCTGCACTCCCGAGCAGCGCACGCCCACTGCTCCTTCCTCGTCCGCCGATGCTGTGGTGGCGACGCCGGCTGTCTCTGCCAGCGCGTGGGGGCCGGAAACGCCCCCTTTTAACAACGAGGTCATCCTCCGCGATGTGAGCGACGGCCCCGGTTTCGGGCACGTCAAGTTCCGGCAGCCGAACGACGCCGAACTGGTCGTCCATCTCGACACATGGGTGCGCGACCTGGCCCCCAACACGAGCTACCGGCTACAGCGCGCGGTGGATACGAACGTGAACGACGACTGCACCAGCACGGCGTGGCTGACGTTGGGCCAGGGGCCGGCTCCGCAGGCGATCGTGACCGACGAAAGAGGGACCGGGCGGGCGGCGCTGTGGCGCACTCTCACCTCCGCCGTTGGCTCGGAGTTCGACATCCATTTCCGCGTTATCAACGCCGCGACCAGCGCGGTCGTGTTGGAAAGCGCCTGCTATCAGTTCGTGATCAGCCAATAGCAACCGCAACGCCACGAGGGGCACGCCGTTCGGTGCCCCTCGTGTTGCTGCTGTCAGACCGTCCGACTGACCGACCGTCCGACGATTACACCCCCGCCCCGTGGCACTTCTTGAACTTCTTGCCGCTGCCGCAGGGGCAGGGATCGTTGCGACCGACGCCCGCGTACGGGTTGGGCGCGGTCGCACCGATTGCCGGCGGTGGGCCTTTCGGCGGCAGCGGGCCAGTGGCCGTTTCGGGACTGACGAGTCCATCGGCCGCCGCTTTGCTGGCGACCATGGGCGTCGACTTCCTGGGCGCGCCGCCAAGCGGCGACGTGACCGTCTGCCCCGGCCGGGAGGGCGGCGGCGGGCCGACTTGGATCTGCAGCTTGAGCCAGCGCTCGGCGAACGTGCCGCGCAGGTCGTGCATCAAGCCGACGAACATCTCGTAGGCCTCCTGCTTGTACTCGATGAGCGGATCCTTCTGGCCCCACTGCCGGAACTGGATGCCGACGCGCAGCTGGTCGAGGTCGTAGAGATGGTCCTTCCACTTTTCGTCGAGGACGCCGATCATGATCTGCGACAGCGCCTGATCGCCGATGTTGGGGATCCCCACCTTCCCCTCGATCTCCTTGAAGTAGGCGAGCTTGCTCTGGAACGCCGCGCGGCCGGCCTGCTGGGCGGCGCGCACCAGGTCGGCGCGGTCCTTGACCACGGCAGGATCCGTGACGCCCGGGACCGAGAGCAGGAAGCGCTGCAGGTATTCCGTCTCGATCAGCCCGCGGTCCCAGTCGCCGGGATCCTTGGCCGCGCCGGTGTGCTCGTCGGCCAGCTTCTCGACCGCGGCGTCGATCATGCGCAGCGCCTCGGCCTTCAGCTCCTCGCCTCCCTCGAGCGCGAACTTGCGGAGCGAGTAGATGACGTCGCGCTGCTGGTTCATCACGTCGTCGAACTCGAGCAGCCGCTTGCGCGCCTGGAAGTTCTGCAGCTCGACGCGCTTCTGCGCCTGGCCGATGGCGCCGGTTACCCACGGGTGGGTGATGACCTCGCCTTCCTCGGCGCCGGAGCGGTCCATCCAGCGCGCGATGCGGTCGGACCCGAACAGGCGCATCAAGTCGTCTTCCAGCGAAAGGAAGAAGACGCTCTGGCCCGGGTCGCCCTGGCGCCCCGAGCGGCCGCGCAGCTGGCGGTCGATGCGCCGCGCCTCGTGACGCTCGGTGCCGACGATCACGAGTCCGCACGGCGGGTCCTCGTCGCACCCGAGCTTCTTGATCTCCTCAGCGGAGAGGTCGGGGCGCTCGGTCACCTGCCCGAACGCGGACTCCCGGTACTTGATGCCGCACACCTGGCACTTCTTGACGCCCGGGCCGAGTTTGATGTCGGTGCCCCGCCCGGCCATGTTGGTGGCGATCGTGATGGAGCCCGGCTGGCCCGCCTGCGCGACGATCTCCGCCTCGCGCTCGTGGTACTTGGCGTTCAGCACCTCGTGCTTCAGGCCGCTCCGCTTCAGCATGCGCGACAGCGTCTCCGAGACGTCCACGCTCACGGTGCCGATCAGCACCGGCAACCCCTTCTTGTGCTGCCGCTCGGCCTCCTCGATGACGGCGTTGTACTTCTCCCGCCGCGTCTTGTAGACGAGGTCGTGCTTGTCCACGCGGCGCACCGGCCGGTTGGTGGGGATCACCACGACTTCGAGCTTGTAGATCTGGTAGAATTCGGTCTCTTCGGTCTCGGCGGTGCCCGTCATGCCCGCCAGCTTCTCGTACATCCGGAAGTAGTTCTGGATGGTGATGGTCGCGAGGGTTTGGCTCTCCTCGCGCACCGCCACACCCTCCTTCGCCTCCACCGCCTGGTGCAGTCCGTCCGACCAGCGCCGGCCGGGCATCAACCGGCCGGTGAACTCGTCCACGATGAACACCTGGCCGTCCTGCACCACGTACTCCACGTCTTTCTCGTACAGGGCATGGGCCTGGAGCAGCTTGTGGATGATGTGCAGGATCTCGCTCTTCTGAGCGTACTCCGCCTCCACCTGCCGGCGGCGCTCGAGCTTCTCCTTGGGCGAGAGCGTCTCGTCGTGCTCGATCTCGTGGACCGCGTGGGAGATGTCCGGGACCACGAACAGCTGCGGGTCCTGCGGCGACATCGTCTCCACCCCCTGGTCGGTGAGATGGACCGAGTGGCCCCGCTCGTCGAGCACGAAGTACAGCTCGTCCTCCAGAGCCCGCATCTTCTGCTCGCGCGCCGGCAGCTTGCGGTCGGCGAGGCGGTCGAGCTCCACGCGCTGTACCAGCTGCTTGACGCCGGTCTCGTTGAGCAGCTTCAGCAGCTTCTTGTTCTTGGGCATGCCGAGCTGCGCCTTGTACAGCAGCAGGGCGCCGTCGTACTGCGTCTTCTCGTCCTGCAGCAGCGGCTCGGCCTTGGCGATGAGGTCGTTCGCCACCGCCGTCTGCTTGCGGACCAGCTGGACCACCTGGGCGTTGAACTGGGCGTACTTCTCGTCGGACTCCGCGCCCACCGGCCCCGAGATGATGAGCGGGGTGCGCGCCTCGTCGATGAGGATCGAGTCCACCTCGTCGATGATCGCGTAGTAGTGCGGCCGCTGCACGCGCTGGTCGAGCGCGATCACCATGTTGTCGCGCAGGTAGTCGAACCCGAACTCGTTGTTCGTGCCGTAGGTGATGTCGCACAGGTAGGCCGCCCGGCGCTCGGGAGTCTGCGGCTGGGTGTCGTCGATACAGCCCACGGTGAGTCCGAGCCACGTGAACAGGTGGCCCATCCACTGCGAGTCGCGCCGGGCCAGGTAGTTGTTGACCGTGACGAGGTGCACGCCCCGCCCCGCCAGCGCGTTGAGGTACAGCGGCAGGGTGGCGACCAGCGTCTTGCCCTCGCCCGTCGCCATCTCGGCGATCTTCCCTTGGTGCAGAACGATCCCGCCGATCAGCTGCACGTCGTAGGGGACCATGTCCCAGGTGAGGGTGTGCCCCGTCACCGCGACCGGCGTGCCCAGCAGCCGGCGGCTCGCCTCGCGCACCGTGGCGAACACCTCGGGCAGCAGATCGTCCAGCGTGGCCTGCAGCGCTCTGGCCAGCGCCTGCTCCGCCTTGCCCAGCTGGTCGCTCAGCGTCGCGCGCTCGACGGCGTCGGGGCAGTCATGCTTGGCCTTGGTGAGGCG
>QHUY01000198.1 GCA_003223415.1 Gemmatimonadota bacterium | reverse complement strand
GCCCCGCAGTAGCTTCGCCGCGTCCGATGCCCGACCTGCTTGCCGTTCTGCGCGACGCGCTCGCGGACCGCTACGCCGTCGAGCGCGAGCTGGGCCGCGGCGGCATGGCGACGGTGTTCCTCGCGGAGGACGTGAAGCACCGGCGGCCGGTTGCCATCAAAGTGCTGCACCCCGAGCTCGCCGCCGCCGTGGGCGCCGACCGGTTCCTGCGGGAAATCGAGATCGCCGCCCGGCTGCAGCATCCCCACATCCTGCCGCTGTACGACTCAGGCACGGCTGGCGGCTTCCTCTATTACGTGATGCCCTACGTGGAGGGCGAGTCGCTGCGCGACCGGCTCGAGCGGGAGAAACAGCTGCCGCTCGAGGACACCCTCAGGATCGCGGGGGAGGTGGCGGGCGCGCTCGCGTATGCCCACAGCCACGGCGTCGTGCATCGTGACATCAAGCCCGAGAACGTCATGCTGTCGGGCGGCACGGCGGTGGTCACGGACTTCGGCATCGCCCGCGCCGTCACCGCGGCGGGAGACGCGCGCCAGCTCACGCAGACGGGGACGGTGATCGGCACCCCCGCCTACATGAGCCCGGAGCAGGCGACGGGGAGCGCGGAGATCGACGGGCGGAGCGACCAGTACAGCCTGGCGTGCGTGGTCTACGAAATGCTCGTGGGGGAGCCGCCGTTCACCGGCCCCACGCCGCAGGCGGTGATGGCCCGGCATTCGCTCGATGCCGTGTCGCCACCGTCCATCGTGCGCGCATCCATCCCCGACGCCGTCGAGGACGCCCTGCTGCGCGCGCTCGGGAAGACGCCCGCCGACCGTTTCTCCACGACCGCTCTGTTCGCCGAAGCGCTCGCCAGGCCGTCGGCGGCGACGGGGCCGCTGCGGCGGTCGACCCGGCCCGCACTGACGGCGCGTCGCGTGCCGCGCATGGTGCTCGCGGGCGGCGCGGTCGTCATCCTCGCGCTCGTGCTGTGGCTCGCGAAGGTCGTGACTTCGGGCGGCCGGGGGGGGAGCGCCGCGGCGGAGGGCGCGCTCGATCCGCGGCACGTCGCGGTGCTGTACTTCGAGGATCTGAGCAAGGACAGCTCGCTCGGCTATCTCACGGACGGGCTCACGGAGACGCTGATCAGCCAACTCGCCGGCGTGCGGTCGCTCGAGGTGATCTCGCGCAACGGGGTGGCTCCGTACCGGGCGACGGACCTGCCCCGCGACTCGATCGCCCGTCTCCTGCGCGCGGGGACGCTGGTCCAAGGCAGCGTGGAGACTGTCGGGACGCGCCTGCGCGTCACAGTCCGGCTGGTCGACGGAACCAGCGGGTCCGACATCCGGCGCCAGAGCTTCGAGCTGGCGCGGGCCGACGTGCTCGTGCTGCGGGATTCGCTGGCCCGCGAAGCGGCGCGCTTTCTGCGCGAACGGCTGGGTGAGGAGATCCGGGTGCGGGAGGAGCTAGCCGGAACGCGCAGCGTGGAAGCGTGGACGACCCTGCTGGAGGCGGAACGGCTGCGCAAGCGCGCCGAGCGACTGCTCCAACATGACGACGCCGAGGGCGCGTTTGCCGCCTTGCAGCGCGCTGATACGCTGCTCGCCGCCGCCGAGCGGGCCGACTCCCGGTGGGTCGCACCGGTGCTCCTCGAGGGGCGGATGGCGCAGCGCCGCGCGCGCGCGCTTCAGGCCCACCCCCAGGCAGCCGGGCCGTGGATCACGCTCGGCCTGCAGCACGCGCGCCGCGCGCTCGAGCTCGCTCCCAGCGATCCAGAGGC
>QHUY01000196.1 GCA_003223415.1 Gemmatimonadota bacterium | reverse complement strand
ATCGGCACATCGACGCGCAGGCCGTACGTCAACGACCAGCGCGGGGAGATCTGCCACTGATCCCCGGCGTACATCCCGACCTGGACTCCTCGCATTGTCGCGTCCGCTCCGCCAAGGTCTCGGGCGACGCTATAAGACTGCGCGCTGTCGCGCTGCAGCGAGTCGAGACTCGAGAAAGTCCAGGTCCCATACGAGCCCTTGAGCTGGAGCAGACGCAGTCGGTAGGGCTCGACCTTCGTCCCGACGCTGACGCGGTGAGGACCGATCGGGAACGTGAAGTCATCTGCGAAGTCGTAGACCACTTGATCCGTCAGATTCCCCTGGGCGAACTCGACCGCCCCCGCCTGGAGCGTGGTGGTCCCCGAAGCGCTCGGGTTCGGCACGGTCACCTGGATGAGGGGCTGGTTCACGTCGGGCGTGATTCTCAGCGGCTGCGTGCGGTAGCCGAGGGTCAGCTCGTTGTTGGCGCCGTCGCGGAAATACGTGTACAGCTGCGCGGCGGCCACGCGCTTGACGGCAAGCTGGTGCCGCTGCACGGAAGACAATGGAAAGCAGGACCGCGTGAAGCACGCCGTGGCGACCGGCGTCTCGGGCCGCGACAGTGCTCCGCTATCCGCGCGCGTGTAGTTGTAGCGCAGCACCAGCCGGCTGTTCCACGCCGGGAGCGCGACGTCCACCCGCGCGAACAGGTTGCCGCCGGGATCGTGGGTGTCTACCACGCCCCCCGTGCCGGCCTGGAGACCCTTGGCGGCGAGAATCTGCGCGAACCGGGTGATGTCGGCGGTGTCCACGGGCAATGGGGTCTGGGAGGAAGCGCTTTGCCCGACGTACGGACCGTTCGCGGGAGTCCTGCGCTGCTGAAACTCGGAAGCGAGGAAGAAGTGAACCCGGTCGCGCATGATCGGCCCGCCGAGCGAGAAGCCAGCCTGTGACTGGTACGACGACGCGCCCTGGAACGAGCCGTTGCCGGCGAGCTGATCGCTCCGGGCGTAGAAGAACGCCGTTCCGTGGAGGTCGTTGGTGCCGCTCTTGGTGACGGCGTTGATCAGCGTCCCCGCGAAATCGCCCAATGAGACCGCGTACGGCGACAAGACGATCTGGTACTCCTTCACCGCTTCGATCGAAATCGCCTTGGCTCCGTAGACCGCGCCGTTCAGCCTGCCGAACACGCCCAACTCGCTCGCTCCGTCGATCAGGAAGTTGTTGAAGCGGTGGTTCACCCCGCCGCCCGAGAGGCCGCTCGCGGTGGACACCTGGGGGGCGAGCGCCACAAAGCCGTAGAGATCCCGATTCGCAGTCGGCAACCGGCGGAGCGCCGAGTCCGACACGATGGTCGCCACGCCGGTATGAGCACTGGAGAACGCCGGATCTGGATTGCCGTGCACCACGACAGGGCTCAGGACCGCCGCCTCGGACGCGAGCCGGACATCGAGCCGCAGGTCCTGTCCGAGGCTCAAGAAGACATGCTCGCGCGTCTCGGTCGCGAAGCCGATGCGGCGAAAAACGACCGTGTACGGTCCGCCGACCTCCAACCCCTGGACGAGATACCGGCCGGCGTCGCGCGTTACGCTCGCCGTCATCACGCCCGTGGCGCGGTTGATGACTTGGACATCGGCGTCCTCAAGGCCGCGGCCGCTGTCGTCGACGACGATCCCGCTGACCGATGCCGTCGTCGTGCCCTGCGCGGCGAGGACGCTCGACCCGAGGCTCAGCAACAGCGCTGCCGTGCTGCAGTACGCGAACATGCGGTGGGGCGGCAAGTCACCGACCCTTGAGTAACAGCGCCTGGAACCGAGGCTCGCGCCGGAGCGGATCGAGCGGTGGGTCGAGCCTCAGGTGTAGCTGGAAGTGCAGGTCGCGCACCGGCCGATAGCGCTCGAGCCACGTCAGCGCCCGGCCGGCTTCGCCGAGCGCGGCGTAGGCGGCTGCGATGTTGACCGCACTGTGGTTGTCAGGCGCCCCCGGGTTTGTGCGAGCCTCGGCTTCTGCCAGAAGCCTGCGCGCCGCGACGGTGTCTCCGGCGGCGACCGCCAGGGAGACGAATCCCGAGAGCCCGTTGCTCCCGGGCCCGGTGGGCAAACGACGGGCGGCGTCCAACTGCGATTCCGCCTCGGCGCGGTGGCCGCGTGAGAGCGCAGCCTGCCCGGCGATGACCCGCCCGAGCCCGTACAGTGGGTCCGTCGCCACGGCGCTGTCTGCCCACACGGCCGCACTATCGTACACGCGCCACCACCAGTAGTGGATGGCAAGGAACGTCTTGGCGCGGACGTATCCTGGATCCAAGGCGACCGCCTGGTGCCACGCCGCTCCCGCGCTGTCCCGACTGCCAGTTTCCTCGAGCGCCATTGCCAGCCGGTCCCAGGCGTCTGCATTGAGGGAATCAAGCGCCAGGGCCCGGCGGATCGCTCGCAGCACGGGTCCACGAGTGGTGGGGTCCACGTCCTCCGAGGCCCATGCGCGACTCAGCCACGCGTCGACGCTGGTGCTGTCCAGTTGGAGCGCGCGGTCGCTCGCGCTGATCTCCCGCGTCAGCAAACTCTCCGGCGGGACGCCACGGACAGGGAACCCCCACCGGCTCGCATTGTGCAGCACCGCGGCGAGTCCCGCCCAACCGGGCGCGAATGTGGAGTCCCTTCGGATCGACTCCGAGAAGAGAGCCACCGCTCGGCTCAGGCCAGCTGGGGTGCGCCGGGACGCTTCGTAGCGGCCGCGCCGGAATAGGTCGTAGGCGACGGGATCGGGGGGGAGCGTCGCGCGCTCGGGGATCCCCACGGCCGCTTGGCTCAAGCGTGCGTTGGCTTGCTGGTGTCGGATCGCCATGACGGCGGCCAGGAGTACCAGGCCGATAGTCCCGACGACCCAGCGCTTGCCCCTCCCTAGCATGAATCGACGGGCCGCCGCTGCCTGAGGCGCCGGGAAGGACGCCGCAGCCGGTCTCGACACGGGGGGTGACGCCGCTTCACGCGAGCGCACAAGCGCGATCAACGCCTTCGTCTCGACGGCTGGGTCGACTTGGTATTCGCTGGCAGCCCGCCCGGCAAACTCCTCGTACACTCGCATGGCGCCCACGCGGTCCCCCATCTCGTCGAGGAAGGGGAGCAGCGATGCTGCCCGGCGTGCCCACTGGGCGGCGAGCGCGGCATCACCTTCGACCCTGCCGCGCTGCGCGAGCGCCCACGCGGCCTGGCACGCCCGGTTCCGCAGCTGCGCTCGCTCCTCCTCCAACCAGCGCTCGAATTCGGGGGAATCCGAGAGGAAGAAGCCTTCGAGCAGACCGCCCTGGTAGAGTTCGAGCGCGCGCCTCCAGTCGTTCGCTTCGAGAGCCTGGTGGAATGTGCGAACATCACACCACAAGCGTTGCTCGTCGACGCCCACTTCCTCATCGCCTCGGCTCGTGAGCACGTCGGTGCCGAGGCCCCGTCGCAGACCGTGGAGCGCCTGGCGCAGCGCGGCGCGCGCGTGCTCCTGGTCGAGTTCTGGCCAGAACAGTCCGAGCAGCGTGTCTCGGCGGTGGAAGCGGGGGGGAGTAGCAGCGGCTAGGAACGCGAGGAGGGCGACACGCTTTGGCTGAGTGAGAAATCCGTCGAGCTTGAGCCCGCCGCCCCTTCGCAGGTCGAGTCCACCCAACAGCCGAAGCTCGATCACTCAAACCCCCACGCAGCTGGGCGGGTGTTCTCGAGCAGCCGCACGCTGAGCACAGACGGTTGATGACGCTCCCGTAACGCACCCATCACAGTCCGCTGACGGGTGCGTCCCATCGTGCCCTCACCACCAAGGTACCGGCCACATCCGGGTGCGGCAACTACGTGCCGCACGGGGTGGGACCGCACAACAGGAGTAGTGCTATGAAACCGTCCGCTGCAAGGATTCTCCAGACGTTGCTCGCCGTCGCTCTGGTCCAGGCCTGCGATCGAGACCGCGGGCCCTTCCGTCCCGATGCATCGCTCGAGCGGGCCGACGTGCCTGCTCGAGAGCAGATGGCGGCCGGGACTTGGAGCCCCGTCGCATCGATGCCGACGGCGCGTTTCGGGCTCGCGGTGGCCACCGGAAA
>QHUY01000195.1 GCA_003223415.1 Gemmatimonadota bacterium | reverse complement strand
CCACGCCGAGGATCCATTCTTGCCGCAGGCGCAGATCCGGCCCGCCGGCGTAAAGCCGGTGCGTCAGCTGGCGATCGGCCGGGTCGTTCTGCTCGTGGTCCGTGTCCAGCAGGAAGATGGGCACGCGGCCCACCATGACCCGCCAGGCCCCAACGCTCACCGGACGCCCGGACATCCGTACCGTCGCGAGGCACGGGTCGCCTGCCGGCCCCCGCACCGGTTCCAGTGGGGTGGCCGCTACCTCGAAGCGCTCGTCGGCGTCCTCCTGCCACCCGTCGAGGCGCAGCCGTTGGTCCGCATATCCCTTGGTGTAGAGCAAACCCACGCCGACGAGCGGTACGCCGAGGTCGGAAGCTGCCTTACAGTGGTCCCCCGCGAGCACCCCGAGGCCGCCCGAATAGATCGGGACCGAGCTGTGCAGCCCGAACTCGGCGCAGAAGTACGCGACCGGCCGGTCGGCGAACGCGGCATACGAGGTGGCGAACCAGGTGCCCGCCGACGTAGCGTTGCGCTCGGCCGCGACGTGCACGGCGTCGTAGAGCCGAAGGAACTCGGGGTCCTGTGCGCAGGCAGCGAGACGCGCGGGATCCACGCGTCGCAGCAGCTCGATGGGGTTGTGCCGTGTAAGGTGCCAGAGCGCCTGATCGATCGACCGGAACATGGCCCGGGCGTTGCGGTTCCAGCTCCATGACAGGTTGGCGGCGACAGTAGCGAGTCCCCGGATCCGGTCGGGGAGGGGCAGGCCGCTGTGTTCGGGGTGGGTCATCCCTCGTTGTCCTAGAGAGAGGCGCCGGTCGGAATCGAACCGACGAATAGAGGTTTTGCAGACCTCTGCCTTACCACTTGGCTACGGCGCCAGTGGAAACGTAAGCTCGCCACTCACTATGAGTTCGGCAAGAGTTCGAGTGCGAACCGTCTCCCGGCGGCGCGCCTCCCGGAACTCGGCGATAAACCCCTTGGTGATGTCCGCGAGCGTCGCATCCCGACCTGCTGCGTAGTCGCTACCCCCGCGGCCTCGCGGTGAGGTCGTCGAACAAAGTGTACGAGTCCGCCTTGGTCCACACGCCGACCCGACCGGGACCACCGAACGTCCGGTCGTGCGCGTCGATCCGCTTCGTGCCGTCCCAGTACACCTCCACATGATCGCCTTGGATATCGACGCGCAGCTCATGCCAGGCGCCCGATGTGACCTTCCCGCTCCAATTGGCGAGCTGGATGCGGCGTCCGTTTTTCACGTAATAGAAGCGGACGTTGTCCTCGAGCGCATTCGCGCGCGTGAGGTAGTAGTTGTTCTCATCCTGGTACCGGAACACGAGACCGCACGCCCGGTCGACATGCCCCGACACAGGCTTGCACCTCACGGAAACGCTGCCGTCGGTGAAGGTCGGCGACGGCGCGGCCGCGACGGGGAACCGGTAGTCCGTGCGGTCGCTGTCGACCTGGGCCAGGACGTTCGGTGGACTCGGCGCGTCTGGAGCTGACTGCACGATCCAATGACCCACGCGGCCGCCGCCGGTACGGCCGAAGGAGAAGCCGGCCGGCGGCTGGCCTGCCGGCAGCGAATCGAAGTGCCAAGTGATGGCCGGCGCGGTCTCAGTGGCACTTGGGCGTCGAGGAACGCCAAAGACACTGCTCAGGGTGATCGCGCCCAACGCCGTCACCGCGAATCGACGGGCTCGTTCCATATGCTCCTCTCTCAAGTGCTCAGTGGGAATCGCTCGGCACCAACACCCGGATGGCCCGCCAACGCGATGGTCATGCGCGTGAACGTCGTCACGGCCGTGGCTGTTGGAGGAAGGCGTACAGCGCATCGTAGAGAAACGACGCCCGCTCGACGGTGTCGAGATCGTCGCGCGCCACGAGCGGGAAGCCTTGGGAGATGGCGACGAGGCCTGCCGCCTCCGGCACTCCGGCGAGTCCCTCCCTGAAGTCGGCGCTGTGTACGATGCGCGCGAGCTCGCGTAGCGCGCGGTCGTCGGGGCGGTGTTCCTCGACCAATGCTTCGAACGAGCAGCGGCCTCGGTCGTCCTTGTGGGGATATCGGGCGCCCGGGGCGTCGAAGCCGAGGGCGCCGGTGCGACGCTCGACCTCGGCCACGTCACCCGGTTCGACGAAGGTGAACGTGGCGGCCGGATCGATGAAGCGCCGGATCAACCAGGCGGTCGCCGTGCGATTCACGCGGATCTGCCGTCGCGTCACCCACTGCACGGTTCCACCTCCCAGTCACCGGGCGGCCGGACCGGCGCCCCTCAGCACCAACCCGATGAGCCCTGCCCCGACGATGAGCACCGGCTCCGAGATCTTCCTCGGGGCCAAGAGGAGTGCCAAGGTCACGAGCGCGATGAGGATCGTCGGCAGGTCCAGGAGCGACCGCCGCCCGAGGATCACGGCGGCACCGGCGATCGCCCCCGTCGCCGCGGCCGTGACCCCGTCCACGAACGCCTTCACCTGCCGATTTTTCGCGACCCGATGGAAGTACGGCGCGACGAGGACCACCACCAGATACACGGGCAGGAAGACCCCGATCGCGGCGAGGGTCGCGCCGGCGAGTCCCGCGACGAGGTAGCCGATGAACGCCACCGTGATCACCACGGGCCCCGGCGTGATCATCGAAACGGCGACGGCGTCGATGAACTGGCGCTCGGTAAGCCAATGGAACTGCTGGACGACGCCTCCGTACAGGAACGGCACGATCGCGAGTCCGCTCCCGAAGACGAACAGTCCGGCGCCGGCGAAATACGCCAGGATCTTCCACAGCACGCCCACCGACGCCGGGCCCCCGAGAAGACCCGTGGCGAGCCCAGGAGCGCCCGGCAGGAGCGCGAGCGCAGGGGTCGCCGGGGCCGTCTGCCGCCACCGGAGCACCATCGGGACGAGCCCGCACAAGAGGAAGACCCAGATGATCCAGACTCGGTCCAGGCCGTTACGAGCGCGCTCGCGGTG
>QHUY01000194.1 GCA_003223415.1 Gemmatimonadota bacterium | reverse complement strand
TCATCTGACCGGGTATGACGAGCCGATCAACGACATCACCAAGGACGTGCTCAAGAACCTCGAGCACATCGGTGTGGACGTGCTGATTCCCATCGGCGGGGATGATACGCTCAGCTATGGCAAGCGCCTGCACGACGAAGGGGTACACGTCGTCGCCATACCGAAGACGATGGACAATGACGTCTACGGCACCGACTATTGCATCGGCTTCAGCACCTGCGTGACCCGCACGATCGAGTTGACACATCGGCTGCGCACCTCGGCAGGCTCGCACGAGCGCTTCCTGGTCATCGAGGTGTTCGGGCGCTACGCTGGTTTCACGGCGTTATTGCCGACGATGGCGGGCGCGGCGGATCGTTGCCTCATTCCCGAGCACCCCGTCAACGTCGAGCGCCTGGCGGAGCTTCTCACGCAAGACCGCAACAAGAACCCGAGCCGCTATTCGGTCGTGCTGGTATCGGAAGGCGCGCGCCTGACCTCGCACGACGGCATGAGCTTCGAGAGTGAAGAAGCCGACATGTTCGGGCACCGCAAGCTGGGCGGGATCGGGGACCGGATCGGGACGGCGCTGAAGGAATCGTCACCGAAGTACAACCACGGTCGCCGCATCGACGTCGTGAACCAGCGGCTCGGCTATCTCGTGCGCTCCGGCGATCCCGACGCACTCGATTCGATCGTCCCGATGGCCTTCGGGAATCTCGCGCTGGATCTGATCAGGAGGAAGGAGTACGGTCGCCTGGTCAGCATTCACCGTGGGTTCTACGACAGCGTGCCGCTCGCGAGCGTGACATCGGAGAAAAAGATCGTGGACGTCAAGAAGTACTACAACACCGACCGGCTGCGGCCGATATACCAGTTCGATGGCGCTCCGCTATTCATCATGACGAGCGATTGATCGCCGTCGCATCGGTCATGCTCAACGTCGGACTCGTCGGGTACGGCTTCGCCGGCAAGGTATTTCACGCCCCCGTCATTCGCGCGGTCGAGGGTCTCCGCCTTACCACCATCGTCCGGCGCCACGGCGCGCCGGATCCGCCCTATTCAGATGTCGACGTCGTCCGCAGCGTCGATGACCTGCTCACCCGGGCCATCGACCTGGTCGTCATCGCCACGCCCAATACGTCGCATCATCCGATCGCGAAGCAATGCCTACTGGCTGGGCGCCACGTCGTTATCGACAAGCCATTGACCACCACCGTTGCGGAAGCCGAAGAGCTCGTCCAACTCGGCAACGAGAAGCGGCGCGTGCTATCCGCCTACCAGAACCGCCGTTACGTGGGAGACTTCGTAACACTCCGAAAACTTCTGTCGGAAGGTGTTCTCGGCCGGGTGACGATCTTCGAATCCCATTTTGACCGCTTCCGTCCTGACCTGAGGCCGGGCGCGTGGCGCGAACAGCCGCAGCCCGGCTCCGGCCTCTGGTTCGACCTGGGGGCGCACCTGCTCGATCAAGCGTTGGTCCTCTTCGGAATCCCGCAAGCGCTCGCCGCCGACATCCGCGTCGAGCGCGAAGGCGCCGCTGCAGACGACGCGTTCGACGTCACGCTTCACTACCCGTACATGCGCGCGCTCTTGCGGGCGTCCATGCTGGCGGTCTCACCGGGGCCGACCTTTGCCGTGCACGGCACTAAAGGCTCCTTCATCAAGTACGGCGTCGATCCGCAGGAAGAGGCTCTAAAATCCGGCCGTACGCCCGACGAGTCGCCCTGGGATTCGGAACCGTTGGAGATGCACGGCAAACTGACCACGCCCGAGGGGACCCGGACGGTTCCGACCATCTCCTCAAGCTTCACGCAGTATTACGAGAATGTGCGCGACGCCATACTCGGGAAGGCGCCACTGGTGGTCATGCCTGAGCAGGTGCTCAACGTCATGCGCGGACTGGAGCTGGCGGTCGCCAGCAGTCAGCAGCGCCGCGTCGTGCCGTGGATCACAGCAAAGTCCGAATCCGGAGACGACAATGCGTAGATTGGTCGTATTCAATCAGGTGTCGCTCGACGGCTACATCGCCGACGAGCACGGCGACATGAGCTGGGCGCACAAGCAGGATCCCGAGTGGAACGCCTTTGCGGCGGAGAACGCAAGTGGGGGAGGCGTGCTGTTGCTCGGCAGAATCACCTATGACCTCATGGCGAGCTACTGGCCCACGCCGGCTGCCCGCGCGAATGCTCCTGCGGTGGCCGAAGGGATGAACGGCATGCAGAAGGTCGTCTTCTCGCGCACCCTGAAAAAGGCGTCGTGGCAGAACACGACGCTGGTGAAGGGCGATATCGCCGCGGCCGTTCGCCGAATGAAGAACGAGCCGGGCCCAGGGATGGCGATCCTGGGCAGCGGCAGCATCGTGTCGCAATTGACACAGGCGGGCCTGATCGACGAATACCAGATCGTGGTGAATCCCGTCGTGCTCGGCCACGGAAAGACGATGTTCGCAGGCATCAAAGAGAAGTTGACGCTGAAACTGACCAAGACGCGAGCCTTCGGCAACGGGAATGTCGTGCTGTGCTACCAGCCGACGGCGTGACGGAGGCGCGGACGCCCATGACCTCGCGCCGAGAGTTCTTACAGCGCAGTGCGATCGCCACCATCGGGCTTTCGTTCCCTGTGGAGGAAGCGCCTCCGCCGGGCTTCCTCGACCTGCGCCGGCCGCCCGACGGCATTCGCGCGCAGACCGCCACGGGAGACCAGCGCCTGCGGGCCGTCGCAGGGGGGGGGGGGCGCTGGGAGGCCGACGACCTCGCCGTGATCATCAGCGACATCCCGGGAGCGCTGCGCGTCGAGCTCGCGTCGCCGTCCATCGCCGTGCAGCGGCTGCAGCTGCGCTGGCGCGGCCACCTGGAGCGCACCCGGCTGCTGCTCGGAGACGCATGGGAGAGAGGCTACGGCGATCTGGAGTGGCGCGGCTTCGTTCCCGATCGCGTCATGCCCTGGTACGTCGCCGCCTGGGACGGCCACCTCACGCACTTGTACGGTGTGCGCACCAGCGCGAGCGCGTTCTGCTTCTGGCACGTCGACCCGCAAGGCATCAGTCTCTGGGCCGACGTGCGCAGCGGAGGCGTCGGCGTGCAGCTCGGCCAACGGGTGCTGTCCGTGTGTGAGGTCGTCTGCCGCGCGGGCCGTGCAGGCGAGTCTGCGTTCGCCGCGATCCACGCGTTCTGCACGAACATGTGCTCGAGTCCCAGGCTTCCCCCCCAGCCCGTCTACGGCAGCAATGACTGGTACTGGGTCTACGGCAGGAACAGCGCAGCGACCGTGCTCGCCGACGCACAGCACACCGTGGAGCTGGCACCGGCCGACGCCAACCGACCGTTCGCCGTGATCGATGACGGCTGGCAGCCGGACCGCGGCACGGACAAAGCGGGCGTCGGGACGTGGGACCGTGGGAACGAGAAGTTCCCCGACTTGCCGGGACTCGCCGGCGAGATCCGGCGGGCCGGGGCGCGCCCGGGCATCTGGATCCGCCCCCTGCTGGCCCCCGCGGACGCAGCGGATACCTGGCGTCTGCCGCGCGAACGCACGGTGCTCGATCCGACCGTTCCCGAAGTCCGGGCGAAGATCGGCGAGGACATCGGCCGTCTGCGGCGGTGGGGCTTCGAGCTCATCAAGCACGACTACTCCACGTTCGACCTGGTCGGCCGCTGGGGATTTCAGATGGGCGCCGATCTGACCAGGGATGGCTGGACCTTCGCGACGGGACCGACGCGCACGACGGCGGAGGTGATCGACGAGCTGTATCGCACCATCCGAGCCGCGGCCGGCGACACGCTGATCATCGGGTGCAACACGGTGAGCCACCTCTCGGCGGGGCGCTTCGAGATCTGCCGGATCGGTGACGACACGAGCGGTCGAGAGTGGCCGCGGACCCGGAAGATGGGAGTGAACACCCTCGCGTTCCGCGGGGCGCAGCACGGCGCGTTCTACACGGCGGACGCCGACTGCGTCGGTGTAACGAACGCGATTCCGTGGGAGTACAACCGGCAGTGGCTCGATCTCCTGGCCAGGAGCGGGACGATGCTCTTCGTCTCCCTCGCACCCGACGCGCTCGGCGCCGCGCAGCGGCGGGATCTCCGCGCCGCCCTCGCCACCGCCGCGCGGCCGCAGCCGCTCGGCGAGCCATTGGACTGGCAGCAGACGGCGTGGCCAACCCGCTGGCGCCTCATGGGAGAGGTGCAAACCTACGACTGGCTTGGCACTGACGGGGCTGCACCAGGCCTGTGACCCCGATCCGTCCCTTCGGGGCGCACGACCGAGCGCATGGCGCCCGTGGTCGGTGGCCTCGGCGGTTACAACAGGACGAGTCTGCCGCCGCCGGTCACCAGAATCACGAGACTCATCACGAGCAGCATCAGGTCGTAGTGCCAGCCGTACGCTCGGCCTCCCCAAAAGCCGATCTTCCATACGAAGATCTTCTTCTGGATCGCCCCGAGCATGAGGAGGATTAGCCCAAGGGCGGCGAGTTGACTCAAGATCCCGAGCGCCACGCCGATACTACCGAGCACCTCAGCGACGCCGAGAAAGACCGTAAAGCCGGTGCTGGCCCCGATGCTCTTCGAGCGCTCGGCGGGGTTCTTCAGGTGATTCCACCCGCTATCGAAGAACACGGCGGCAACCATCAGTCGCAGGAGCAACAAACCGACGTCGCCGAACCGCAACAGCCCGGGGAACGTGACGCTCACGTTCGCTTCTCAGTCCGGCTGCGGCGGATGGCGGCGCAGCTGCGCCGTCGCCTCGTCGATACGGCCGATGTACGCCCGCACGGCCTCGCGCTGGGCGCGCCGGGGCACGACGAAGTGGCGGTCGTCGGGCCGCGCGCTCTTCAAGTCGTCGACCATCAAGTCTCCGCCGTGCGCCTCGACCGCCTGCTCGAAGCGCTCCACGGCCGAGAGCAGGTTCACGAGATCTTCGGGGCTCTCGGCCCCTGTGACGGCGATGCCGCGGCCCCGGAGCCGAGCCCTCACTTCCGCCGCCGCCGATGTGCGCTCTTCGAACTCTTCGTCCCTGTCCATGCCGATACTCCTCGTCTCAATACTCCGCAAAACCGTCGTCCGGATAGCAGTACAGCCACCGCTCCCCCGGCTCCGCCGAGGCGACCACCGGATGACTGCTGGCCCGCGCGTGCTTGCTGGCGTGGCGGTTGGGAGAGCTGTCGCAGCACAACGTAGCGCCGCACTCCTGGCAGGTGCGCAGATGGACCCACTGCGCGCCCATCTTGACGCACTCCGCGCATTCCCGGCGCTTGGCGTGCCGCACAGTCGTGATCGCAGAGAGATGAGCGCAGGTACCGTCCGACATCGGAGACCTCGCTTACTCGTGCAGCACTTGGTGTATGGCGGCGATCGCGATTGATCCCTCGCCCACGGCCGATGCCACGCGCTTCAAGCTCCCGGCGCGGACGTCGCCGATCGCGAACACCCCGGGGAGACTCGTCTCGAGCAGATGGGGAGCGCGGGCGAGCGGCCAGCGCGCGGTGGCCAGATCCTCCGGCAACAGGTCCGGTCCCGTCTTGATGAATCCCTTGGCGTCGAGGGCGAGGCAGCTGTCCAGCCAGCGCGTGCTGG
>QHUY01000092.1 GCA_003223415.1 Gemmatimonadota bacterium | reverse complement strand
CGTGATCAGCACCTCGGCGACGTTGTTGTCGTACCTGCTCTCGAGGAGCTGGTGGCAAAACCCGTCCGGGTCCACGTGCGGGCACGGCTCGCCCTTCGCGGCCACGAACGGTGGGTTGACGGTGATGCGGATGATGTAGTCACCGGGCGGGATCGGCGCCTGCCCGTCGCCGCCGTCCAGCACGAAGTATTGGCCACCGAGCCACTTGAAGTACGTGTCGGCATAACCGACGCTGATCCCCTGGTTGCCGGGGAGCGTCTTAGTGCCGCAGACGCGGTACACCCACGACGACACCCCGCCGTCCGACTGCCACGGCGTGACGTCGATCATGCAGAAACCCCGCTTGGCAGCGCGCCACATGTGCCCGTCGGTCGAGATCAGCTCGTACTTGGCGTAGTGGCGGAAGTGGAAGTGGTTGTGGCACGCCGCGAACTCGTACAGCCCGTCGTTCGCGGCGACGTGATCGAGCGGGTTGCCGAGGAACACGTCCGCATCGCCGATATTGGGGGTGGTCACAGTGAATCGTAGGACGCGGTGATCCCCGGCCTGAACGCCGCCCTCAATCACGCTGCAGGTCGTGGACAAAAACGTCTGGTCATAGATCACCCACGAGTCGGCCAGGCGCTTCCCGTCCACGATCAGGTCAGGTGTGCCGTCGAGGTCTTGAACGTGGGCGAATTGGGGACCGGACGGCGTGAGCCGCCCGCGGTCGGCGTTGCTACACGCGGCGAACGCAACCACGGCCGCGAGGCCTGCGACGGGAACGAGGCGCATAGAGGGCCTCCTCAGCTGGAGGAAAGGAGATCAGGACGGCACAACGTGCCTCGCGCTGCGGAGACGGTCAAGAGGCTCATGGCAACGGCGGCGGCTTTCCCCCACCGCCCGAGCCGCTGCCCAAGAGCTGGTGGATCCCGGCGATGGCCGAGGCGAGCACAGCGACTCCCGCGCCCAGCGCGACGCCCGTCTTCCACGCTGACACGCGGCGCGCTTCGAGTCCCGACAGCTGGCCGCGCGGGATGGTGATCAAGCCCTCATCGCCCGAGTAATCATCGCCGCTCGCCGACCACAGCCGCCGGGCGGCGATCACCAGCGAGTCCCCGTCCGCGAGCGCCACCCGTCCGGCGACCTTCGTCACGCCGTGGATAGTGATCTGCCCGACGGCGAACTCCCCCCCCCCTGTCCCGAGCGAGGCGATCACTTCCGTGCCCCGCCGGAGCTGGGGCGCGGCAGGATCGAGGTGGGTGTAGGAGAAGCACCCGCAGCAGACCAGCAATGCCGACGGCGCCACGCGACGCAACACTAATTCCCCATTCTTATGGCTGCCCGGCGACTTTCACCGGCGTGGTGCTCCCGGACTTGGTCGCGTCGCCGAGTTGGCCGTTGCTGTTATAGCCCCAGCAGTAGGCCACCTGCCCTGTGGTGAGGGCGCACGTATGGTGGCTGCCGGCACTGATGGTCGCGAAGCTGAGCGCCCCGAAGAGCGCGACGGGCCGGTGGCTGCAGGGAACGGTGGTGGTGCTTCCCCCGGGCTGGCAGGTCTCGGGCGCGTCGCCACCCAGCTGACCGCCGTCGTTGGACCCCCAGCAATAGACCGTGTTCCCGGTGGCGACCCCGCACGTGTGCAACGCTCCGGCAGACAGCGCGAGGAAGATGTGTCCCCCCACGACGAGAACGGGAACGGATGAGACGTTTCGCAGGGTGTCGCCCATCTGTCCCGCGGAATTGTCCCCCCAGCAATAAGCGTCGCCACCGGCCGTCAGGCCGCAGCTGTGATAGAATCCGACTGTCACCACCATGAACTTGCGGCCGCCGCTCACCGCGGCCGGCCGGGTGGTGTCCGACGTCGTGCTGTTTCCCAACTGACCGAGGTCGTTCTTCCCCCAACAGTAGGCGGTGCTGTCGGCTGCGAGACCACAGGTATGCTGGATCCCGACACTCGCGGCGAGGAACTTGAGGCCTCCGAGCACCGTCACGGGCGTGTTCAGGTCGGTCTTCAACCCGTCGCCCAACTGGCCGGTACCGTTCCACCCCCAGCAGGAACCGGCGCTGTCCACGCCCACCGCGCAGGTGAACACCCCACCTGTCTCAACCGAAGCAAGGGAAAGTCCCCCCGCTACCGCGACCGGGGCGGTCTTGGCCGTGTTGGACCCGTCGCCCAGTTGACCGGTTTGGTTGAGTCCCCAGCAGAAGGGCGAGTGCCCGGTGGTGACGGCGCAAGTGTGGCCCCCTCCGGCGCTTATGCCGGCGAACCTGAGGCCGCCGGACACGGGCACGGGGAACGCTCGGTCCGTGTGCGAGCCGTCCCCGATCTCGCCATCGCGGTTCCAGCCCCAGCAGTAGGCGGTGCCTGCAGTCGTGACGCCGCAGGTGTGGAGCACGCCGGCGCTCACCGTCGCGAACGCAGCGTCGATGGGAATTGGGGCGCCGATCTGGTCGCTCCCACACGCCGCGAAGCCCGCGACGAGGAGAGGCAGGAGACGGTTCAGGTGGCAACGGACGACCATACGTGTCGGAATGTAGGCTTCCGCCCAGCCCTTGACGAGGTCCGGCAACGGCTCCATGGTCAGAGTGCCACTCGGCACGACCGGGTTCTCGCCGTCTCCGGTCGCGTGGATCACACCTGTCATGCGGGTCTGGTCTGCGATGAGAGGACAGAGAAAAAACCTGCTGCGTCCTCGCACTTGTGTTCCCCAACACAGGGAGGTGGAGATGCGTTCTCCGCTTCGTTGGAGCCGTGCCGCGCTCGCGTGGAGCGCCGGCATCCTGCTGTGCTGCGCGTCCCTCGTGGGCGCGCAAGGTACCGGCACCGTCCGGGGCACCGTGACCGATGCGGTCACCAGACGCCCCGTGGACGGCGTGCAGGTCTACGTAGCGGGCACCGATCTCGGCACGTTGACCAATTCCCTCGGGCAATATCAGCTGAACGTGCCCGCCGGCACCCTGGAACTGCGGGTACGGCGGGTCGGCTACGGCAGCACGTCTAAGCGCGTGACCGTAGCGGCCGCGGAAGTCGCGACGACGGACTTCCAAGTGTCGACCGCGGCGATCGGGCTCGACGCGGTCGTGGTCACCGGCACTGGCGCCGAGACCGAACGGCGGAAGGTCGCCAATACGGTCGCGACGATCGACGTGGGCAACCTGGTCAACGCGCCGGTCCAGAACGTCTCCGAGCAACTCGCGGCGCGCGAGCCTGGGGTCTCCGTTCTGCCCTCCGGCGGGCTGGCGGGCGAAGGGGCGCGCATCCGGATCCGGGGCGCCGCCAGCCTGTCCCAGCCGGCCGAGCCGATCGTGTACGTCGACGGCGTGCGGGTGGATCGCACCGGCGGCTGGGGCGACTACGTCGGCACCGGCGGCGGCGGCAACCCGTCCCGCCTCGACGACATCAACCCCGAGGCGATCGAGCGGATCGAAGTGCTCAAGGGCGCGGCGGCCGCGACGCTGTACGGCACGGAGGCGTCCGCCGGCGTGATCCAGGTCTTTACGAAGAGCGGCGCCCGCGGCGCCCCACGGTTCGACTTCACCTCCGAAGTGGGGTTCTCGAATTTCCCCAACGATCGCTACAAGCAAAACTATGGATTCGCGCGTTATGCGAACCTGGCGGACTGCGTCGCGCGGCTGCCGGATACCACCTCGACCCAGAGCCTGTGCCGCGCGCAAGGGGTCAAATTCGCCGACTACCTGAGCCAGTTTTACGGCACGACGATTCAACCCTATCAGGTGTTCTCGCGGCCGTTCATCACGTCGTTGTTCGAGACCGGCATCAACAGCAACTACTCCGCTTCCGTCAGCGGTGGCACGGCCGCGGTCACGTACTTCGTGAACGGGCGGCTGCAGAAAGAGAACGGCCCGTGGGGCGCCAGCCAGCTCGGTCCCGCCCAGGACATCGACCAGAAGGCCCAGGGGTCGGCGTCGCTGGTGGTCGTTCCGACGGACAACGTGAAGATCCACGTCAACATGGAGTACGTGGACGCGCACCATGAGACGCCGTCCAACAACAACAACATCTTCGGCACCATCTCGGTCGCGATCTTCGGTCACCCCGAGCAGGCGACCTGCTATGCCGGATCGTTACCGACCGGCACGGGCAACTGCACGCTGGACGGCAATCCCAGCAGCCCGATCGGCCCCGGGAACCCGGATGGCACGGCGGCATTCGGGACCGTGCGCGAGGACATGCAGGAGCGGCTGCGGCAGGACGCCAAGCACTTCACCGGCAGCATCCAGACGACGTACCAGCCGCTCCCCTCGCTCTCATTGTCCGCCACGCTCGGCGTGGATGCCGTGAACCAGGTAAGCTCGGACTTCGCGCCCTTCGGGTACAACGTCGACAACTTCATCGGCTTCGACCCACAGGGCTACAAGTTCCTGGACGATCGCACCCGCCGGGAGATCACGGCCGAGTTCAAGGGGACTTGGAGCCGGCTGTTCGGGCCGACCCTCAACTCCCGGCTGGTCGCGGGCGGACAGGGCTTCATCGCGAAACTGGAGGACGCCGCCGGCTCGGGCGAGCTGTTCCCCGGCCCCGGCCTCGAGGTCATCGGCGCCGGCTCGATCCAGACGGCGTACGAGCGGTTCCTTGAGACGGTGAACGCCGGGGTGTTCGCGGAGGAGCAGCTGGGCTACAAGGACTACGCCTTCTTGACCGTCGGGGGACGCTACGACCGGAATAGCGCCTTCGGGAAGACCTCCGCCGGCGTCTTCTACCCGAAGGCCGGCCTGTCCGTGGTCCCCAGCGCCCTGTCAGGGTGGGGGAACTCCGCGCTCACCTCGAGCATCTCCACGCTCCGGTTGCGGACCGCCATCGGGCAATCGGGCCTGCAGCCAGGGGCGTTTGACAAGCTCACGACGTATTCGCCGCTGGCGGCGGATGTGGGTCCCGGGCTCGCTCCGAACAACCTCGGTAACCCCGACCTGAAACCCGAGATCAGCACCGAGTGGGAAGCAGGCACCGAGATCGGCGTGCTGCACGACCGGGCGGCGGTGGACTTCACATATTGGAACCGGGTGACCCGGGACGCCCTGTACCCCCGCCAGTTCCCGGTCTCGGGAGGCTTCCGGAACGTCCAGCTCTCCAACATCGGACGGATCGATTCACACGGCCTGGAGATCAACCTCACGGGGCTGCCGGTGAATCGCTCCTCGTTTTCGCTGAAGCTGTTCGCCAACGCCGCCTACCTGCACGAGATCGTAACGAGCCTGGGCGGCGCCCCACCCCTGAAGGTGGGCGGCAGCTATCCGCGTTACCGCAATTTCGTGAAGGAAGGGTACGCGCCGGGGGCGCTGTTCGGCGCCAAGCTCGTGCAGCCCTGCAGCCAGCGGCCCGCGGGCGCGACGTACGCGTGCCTGCAGCCCGGCCAGTACCCGTACGACCTCAATAAGGACGGCAACTTCGACACCGACGCGGACCTGCTGGCGTATTTCGCGGTCCCCCATTCGCTCAATAGCGTGCTCCCCATCCTGGTGGATGAGAACGGCAACGGCGACTTCCTCGATCACTACTTTGGGAAGTCGACCCCCGACTGGGCCGGGGCGTTCGGCCTCAAGGCCACGCTGTTCCGCAACTTCGAGGTGAACAGCGTGTTCGAGTACAAGACCGGCAACTACACGATCACCAACCTGACCGACGCGTTCCGCAACTCCAACGCGTCGATCGGACGCAACACCCTGCGGGCGGCGACGGTCGAATCCACGATCCTGAATCCGGCCAGCACCGCACAGCAGCGCGTGGACGCCGCCAAGGAATGGCTCACGTTGCGGGCGCTGTCGCCGTACGATGGGCTCAACCAGAACGAGAACGGCAAGTTCCTGCGGTGGCGGGAGCTGTCCCTGACCTGGAACGTGCCGGGGACGTGGGCTGACCGGCGGTTCGGTCTGCGCCATCTGTCCGTCAACGTCGCGGTGCGCAACCTGATGTTGTGGACCGGATACACCGGCATCGACCCCGAGCTCAACGAGTACGGGCGCGGCGGCGCCGGCTCGGACTTGGGCGGGATCGACAACAACTTCGGCGATGGCATCGATGCGTTCGGCCTGGCGCTGCCGCGCCGGGTCACGTTCTCGGTGCGCTTCGGCTTCTAACCAGGGCCTGGAAGGAGAGAGATGCCATGAAGACCGCACTCGCGTCATCGCTCGTCCGCCGGCGCCTGGTCGCCGTCCCCACGCTCGCCGCGGGGCTCCTGGCAGGAGGCGTGGTGGGATGCTCGAGCCTGCTGGACGTTAAGAATCCCAACAACGTGAACGAAAGCGATTTGAGCAACCCCGCGTCCGCCGAGACTCAGGCGAACGGGGTGCTCGCGTCCGTGAGCAGAGCGTGGGGCGTCGTGCTCACGCCCTATTCGGTCGTCACGGACGAGCTGACCTGGATCGGCTCGCGGGACGCCTGGCAGAATCTGGACCTGGGCCGGGTGTCGGAGCCGACGAACGAGTTCGTGGACGCCGCCTTCCCGTATGTCGGCGAAGCACGCTGGTGGTCGAACGCGACCATCAAGCGCCTGGAAGGGTTCGCGGCGGCATCGGTGCTGTCGGACACGAGTAATCTTTCCCGTGCGCACCTGTACGCCGCCATCGCCTACACGATCGTCGGCGACATGTTCAACAATTTCCCCATCGGGTCGGACAAGGGCACAGCGGCACCCCCTGTCGGCCCGGCGAACATGGCCGAGGTGTACGACACGGCGATCACGTATGCGACGAGAGGCATTGCGCTGGCACAGGCAACCGGGGACAAGACCAACGAGCGCCTGCTCCGGGCGATGCGGGCGCGGGCACGCTACTCCAAGGCGCTGTGGGCCAAATTCCCGCACCCCACGGTGGCGGGACCACCTCCGGCGAACGCGTTCGTGAACGACGCCGGCGCCCTAGCCGACGCCAACGCCGCGCTTGCACTGGCCGCGACGGACTGGAAGTATCGCTTCAACTACAGCGCGAACACGGTCACCACGGATATCGGGTTCGAGGTGAACCAGCGGCTGGAGATGCGCGTCGGCTCGGTGTACTGTGGTGCTTCCGGATGCGCACCCACGGTCGGCGGAAATCGTGTCGTGACCGTGGACAGTATCAAGCTGAAGGATCCAATCGACAACGTTGCGGACCCCGATCTGAAGAAAACTCTCGGCGACTTCCTTTCAAACACCAACCACGGCTCCTTGACGGTCGTGTCCGCCCGGGAGCTGTACCTGATCGCCGCGGAAGCCGCGCTTGCGGCGGGCGACACGCTGGTGAACACGGGACAGTTCGTCGTCAACATCAACGCCATTCGTGCCTTCAGCGGGCTGACGCCGTACGACGTGACGAACGCGGCGCACCCTCGGCCGGCCGCCATGCTCAGGTATGCACGGCAGGCCAACCTGTTCCTGCAGGGCCGGCGGCTGCTCGATCACTACCGGTTCAACGTGCCGGCGGATCTCTGGCAGGCCGGGTCGGAAGCCTTGACCAAGCCTGGCACGTTGTTCCCGATCACCATCACCGAATTGCTCGCGAACCCGTTCTGCGTGGCGAATCCGTCATCCTGCCAGTAACGCTGTGCTCTGGGGACCCTGCGCGGCCCCCAGCGCAGCCTCACGGCCGCCGGGCCCGCGTCGGATAGGGCGGGTGCGGCTTGTCGCGCGGCGGCGGCGGGTTGCGGCGCAGCTCGTCGAGCACCACCGCGACCGCCCGCTCCAGCTGCGGGTCGTGCCCCTGGATCATCAGCTTCGGCGTCTGCTCCACCTCGACGTCGGGCGCGACGCCCACGTCTTCGGCGTCCCATTCTCCCGTAGGGCTGAACAAGGCGATGCGCGGGGCGGTCACGTACCCCCCGTCCAGCAGCGGCGGATAGCCGTAGATCCCGACCAGCCCGCCCCAGGTCCGCTTCCCCACCAGCTTACCGAGGCCGCGGCGGCGGAAGTAGAGCGGCATCGCGTCGCCGCCCGAGCCCGCGTACTCGTTGATGATCATCACTTTCGGCCCATAGATCGACCCCGCCGGAGTCGCAAACACGCGGCCCTCGCGCGTGGCCATGTAAGCCAGCACCGGCCGGTTCAGCATGTCCTCGACGAAGTCCGCGATGTCGCCGCCCTGATTGAAGCGCTCGTCGATCACCGTCGCCTCGCGGTCGAGCTGCGAGAAGTAATAGCGGGTGAACGAGGTGTAGCCCGCCCCGGCAGTGTTGGGCATGTAGACGTAGGCCACACGCCCGCCGGAGAGCGAGTCCACGAGGTGCACGTTGCCCTCGACCCACGCCCGGTTGCGGAGCGCCGCCTCGCTGGCGATCGGCACGACGGTGACCGTGCGGGCACCCTCGAGTGAGGGACGGGCGTTCACCTTCAGCACGGTCTGCTTCCCGACCGTGTTCTCGAACAGGCTGTAGAGGTTCGTTGGAGAGCGCAGCTCGCGGCCGCCCACTGCGAGGAGATAGTCCCCCACCGCGACGTTCACGCCCGGCTCGGTCAGCGGCGCCCGCAGGTTGGGGTTCCAGTTCAGCCCGCTGTACACCTGCGCGAAGCGGTAATAGCCGTTCTCCACCCGGTAATCGGCGCCCAGCAGCCCCACGGGCACGGTGTCCACCTTCGGCAGGTCGCCCCCGCCCACGAAGTTGTGGCCCACTTCCATCTCGCCCATCATCTGGGCGATCAGGTAATTGAGGTCGTCGCGGTGGCCGACCGAGGTAAGCCATGGGCGATAGCGCTCCCGCACGGCCGGCCAGTTCCCGCCGTGCATCCCGGGGTCGTAGAAGAAGTCGCGCTCAATGCGCCAGAACTCCTCGAACATCTGCGCCCACTCGGCCCGCGGGTCCACGTACACCTGCATGCCCGAGAGATCGAGCTTGCCGTCGCCCATGCTTGCCTTGCCATCCGTGGCCACGATGCCATAGACATCTTTGGGGGCACTATAGAGCAGCTTCTTGCCGTCGTGGCTCATCCAGTAGCCGGTGACGCCGGCCAGGAAATCCTCGGCCTTGCGCTCCTTCAGGTCGAAGCGGTGCAGCGTGAAGCCCGGTTGGTTGGGCACGTCCTCGAGGTAGAACAGCTTGCCGTCCGCCCCCGCGGCGAGCGCCGAGTAGTCCCGCTGAGGGACTGGAAGCGCCAGAATGCGCTGATCGATTCCCGCCAAGTCCACCGTCGTCCGGGGAACGCTGTCCGCGGCCTTCTTGGTGGTGTCCCGGCCCGCAGGCCCGGCGGGGGCGGCCCCGGACTCCTCGTCGCTCTCGGGGGCGAAGGGCGAAGGTCCATTCCGGTCGAGCACGACCAGATAGACGCTCCGCCGCACCGGCCGCTCGGTCGACGACAGGTCGATCCATCCGACGTTGAGGCCGTAATTCGTGCTGGCCGTGAAGTAGAGGTACTTGCCGTCGAGGCTGAACACCGGCGGGGTAGCGTCGCTGCGGCCGTCGGTCACCTGATGCGGCTTGCCGGCGGTCACGTCGTACAGGAACACCGCGCGCAGCTGGTTGGGCAGGCGCTTGACGTACGCCAGCCATTTGCCGTCCGGCGACCAATCCGGCGTGAGGCTGCGCTCGAAGTGGTCGTAGGTGTCGCTGTCCACCGGCACCGGCTTCTTGGTCGCGAGGTCCACGTACCAGAGCTTGAGTCGCTTGTCGGTGTAGGCGATACGCTTGTTGTCCGGCGACCACACGGGCGAGTAGTAGAACGTCGGCCCATCGAGAGGAATCGCCGTCTCGGCGCCGAGGCCGCTCTGGTCGCGCAGCATCAGGCGGTACTCGCCGCCGGCGTCGGAGAAGTACGCGATCGTCTTGCCGTCGGGCGACCAGGCGGGAGAGCGCTCGGCGACATTGGGCGTGCGGGTCAGGTCCCGGCTGTCGCCCTTCTTGGCCGGCACCGTGAAGATGTCGCCGCGGGCCTCGAACACGGCGCGCGCGCCGGTGGGCGAGATGTCGGCGTTCTGGATGAACGGCACGGCGCTCGCCCAGTGCGGCCGGGTGGCCGGCAGGTCGGGGTTCACGTGAATGGCCAGGCCAGAATCCGCGCTCGTGGCGGGATTGTACAGGTGCAGCCGGCCGCCCTGCTCGTACACGATGACCCCGGCGCCCGACGAGGCCGACTTGATGTCGAAGTCGGCGTAATGCGTGAGCTGGCGCAGCTGCTTCGTCTTCGTGTCCCAGGCGAACAGGTTCATCGTGCCGTCGCGGTCGGAGACGAAATAGACGACGTCGCCGATCCACATCGGCCAGGTGTCGCTCGCGTTGTCATGCGGCACCGGCTCGATGTCCTGGGTCTTGAAGTCGAACACCCAGAGGAACGGCTCCTGCCCGCCGCGGTAGCGCCGCCAGGTGTCCTCGGTCCAGAGGTTGCGGACGGGGTTGTAGACCATTCGACCGCCGTCCGCCGCGTACGCCCCGCGCTCCGCCATCGGCATGGGGAGCGGCTCCTCGAAGCCCCCGTCTACCGGGACGGTGAACAGCCGGTCGTAAAACGAGTGCGAGGCGCGCGCCGAGCTGAAGAGCACCTGTTTGCCGTCCGGCGTCCAGCCCTGGACGAGGTCGGGCCCGGGGTGGTAGGTGAGGCGCCGCGGATCGCCGCCGTCCACCGAGACGACGTAGACGTCGGAGTTGCCGTCGTACTCCCCCGTGAAGGCGATCCAGCGTCCGTCGGGGGAAAATCGGGGCTCAAGCTCGCGGCCGGGATGCACCGTGAGCCGCCGGGCTTCGCCGCCCCCCCCCCCCTGGGCGCGCGGCGCGACCCAGAGATCGCCCGCGTAGACGAACGCCACGTTCGTAGCGCTCACCGTCGGCGAGCGCAACAGCAACGTGCCCACGGGCGCCGCCGCGCGGCGGACCGGGAGCGGCAGCAGCGCCGCGATCAGCGCGAACGACAGCCAGGTGTGGTGCGTCATACGACCTCCGGGTCAGGCGTCTTCCGACCTAGTGCAGTCCCCCGCTCGCGAACTGCTTCACCAAATCACCGATCACTGCCTTCGCGTCGCCGAACAGCATCCAGGTGTTGTCCTGGACGTACAGCTCGTTGTCGATGCCGGCGAAGCCGGGTTTCTTGCTGCGCTTGATGGCCAGCACGGTCTTGGCCTTGTCGGCGTCGATGATCGGCATGCCGTAGATCGGGGAGCCCTTGACGTAGCGGGCGGCAGGGTTCACGACGTCGTTCGCGCCGATTACGAGCGCCACGTCGCACTGCGGCATCTCTGGATTGATTTCGTCCATCTCCACGAGGGCGGAATACGGGATGTTCGCCTCGGCGAGCAGCACGTTCATGTGGCCCGGCATGCGGCCGGCGACGGGGTGGATGGCGAACTTGACCGTGACGCCGCGCTTGGTGAGCTGGTCGTACAGCTCCCGCACCTTGTGCTGAGCTTGCGCCACCGCCATACCGTAGCCGGGAATAA
>QHUY01000193.1 GCA_003223415.1 Gemmatimonadota bacterium | reverse complement strand
GGAGCGATCACCTCGGCGCTATGCGGCAACATCCCGTCATGGTTACGGAAGTCGATCTCCGTCTGCCACCCGATGGGCACTACAAGCGTGAGGTCCCCGTCGCGGAACCCGTTGAAGTTCAGGGCGCCGTTCAGCCCGGTGAGCCCAGCGATCAACTGGAAGCGGACGGTCTTGGCAGCGGCATCGAAGGTCAGCCAGGTCGGATCCACCCGCTGCTGCTGGGCACTGGCGGGACCGGCGAGCGAAAGGGTGACCAACCCCACCATCGTCGCGAGTGTCCGTCCCACGGTTGTTGGCCGGCGCCACTTACCGGCCGGCAGCGCGATACCGAGTCTAGGCATTGTTCCATCCTTCCGTCGAGTTGAGGTTCCACCACACAAAGTGCCGATCAGTCATTGTCTTCTTCCTCAGCTTGCCGCAGCTCTGCCGCGAGCGGATGCCCGCGAGAGAGGATGACGATCGCGATTGCCGTACCGATCAGGCTCCCGCCGAAGATCCGGACCCAGGCGAGCTCCCCGAGTCCGAGATGCGAAACGAGGACGGTCACCAGTGCGAACCAGAATTCGACGATGGGGAACCCGAACGCCACTGCCATGACCAGACTCGGCTCCCGCTGGGCGCCGTGGATGGCGGACACGATGATCACGCCGTACGCCAGGTTGAGCACGTAGTGCATCGTCGTGAACAGGGCGATGCCGCCCAGCACGTTGAAAGTGCGGAACGGTTCGCCCGCGACGGCGTCGACCGCGGCGAGCCAGACCCAGATACTGGTCGCAACGACGAGTCCGAGCCTCGCGCCCTCCCGCAGTGAGTTGTGTTTGCCCATCTCACCTCCGCGGCCCGGCCGGATGCACGCAGCGCTCGGCAAGGATCTGCGCGATGCTCGGGAAGGTCTGCCGGGCTGCGTCGGGGACGTGGTGCCAGCTGTCGGTTCCCGGCCTGCCCACCCAGTAGTCGAACGGTTCGGCGCCCGGGCCGATCGATTGCCCCACAACGATCCGGCCCACCATCCCCACGGCTTCGTGCGGCATGCAGTAGTAGTCATAGACCCCGCGTACGTTGAGCGTGATGTCGAAGTAATCGCCCGGGTGCACAAGGAACCCCGAGTCCCACGGCACCGCGCTCTCGGGGATTCGGAGGGGGTGATGGTCGTTCCGCGGATGGTAGGCGGTCGTCGTGTGCACATTCTCGCGTACGATCCAGCGCACCGTCGCACCCGGTTCCACGTATAGTCCGATCGGATCGAACCATACCCGGGAGCCGAGCGCGTCGCTGCGCATCTCGATCACCTGGAGAGCGCCCGCCGAACGGAGCCGCGCTCCGAGGAACGTGGCTATGGGTGCCCGGCGGGCCGGCACGAGCCCGAAGCCGACGAGCGCCAGCCCGCCGGCTTTCAGGAACTCGCGCCGTGACGGCTTCGTCACTTGGCGAGCTGGGCCGCGCGCTGCGGCGACACGTACCACACGATCACGTGGTAGTGCGGCTCCGCCACGCCCGGATGGCCCGCGTTAAAGACGATGTCCACGTGATCGACGCGCTCCTGGGCGACCTTCAGACCGCTGAACGCCTTCTGAGCGTTCATATCCTTGAGCGGGATCATGTAGATCGAGCTCACCAGGTTCCCTTGATGGTCGTAGGCGAGAAACGGCCCCGCGGGCAGCGTGGCGGGATCGACGTACAGGGTGCCGAGTCCGGGGACGAAAGCAGGGAGCGGGACGAGCGTGCTGACCTTCTTGTACGTGCCGCCCGGCGGCTCATGAAGCCGGGCCGCCGAGGTGTCGGGGTGCATCCTGTACGCGCTGGAGGGCTCCGCCTTCTTCTGGGCCGTCGCAGTATCGGGCGACGCGACGAGTAGCCCGACGCCGAGGACGCTGGCGAGGGCAGTGAGTGCGAGACGTTTCATGCTTGAATCTCCTTGTGTATGTCGTGTTTCTCTGAGTGCGTGCGCTACGGGAGTATGGTTACGGCTTCGCACATAGGGCGGCAATGAAGCGTTCGTACCGCGTGGAGAGACGCACGTCCCGCGAGCGGATGCCGGTCTGGCCGACGTGGGGCTGAAGCACTAGCATTTCCGGCTGGGAGGTAGCGAGGGAGCGATGCTCGAAACGGAGCTGTTCGCGCTGCTCGAGCAGACCGCGGACGCCGCGTACACCGTCACTGAGGGCGGCGAGATCTGCTCCTGGAACCGGGCGGCTGAGCGGCTGTTCGGCTACTCGGCGAGCGAGGTGCTCCACCGCAACATCGACGAAGTGCTTGAGGCGCGCGACACGTTGGGCACCAGCGCGCTCGCCGGGGGTTCGGAAGCGGCGACCCGTCGCTGGGACGGAACGTCCGGCGGGATCCCGAATTTCGACTTGGAGGTCCGCACCCGATCTCGGGGCCGGATCTGGGTGAATGTCTCCACAATCGTCTTCGACAACCAGCGCACGGGACGCCGGCTCTTCGTGCGGTTGGAGCGCGACGTCGACCAGCGCCGGCGCAACGAGGAGCGGTTCTACCGCATGGTCGACGTCGCCCGACACCTGGTTGCGCTCGCCGACGACGAGCCCCATCACGCACCGGTCGAGCCGCTCTCCGAGCAGGAGCGCCGCATCCTGAAGCTCTTCGCCGAAGGCCGCAACTCCGCGACCATCGCCCGCAAGTTGAGCATTTCCGCCCAGACACTCCGCAACCACCTGCACCACATCAACCGCAAGCTTCGCACACACACTCGCCTTGAGGCGGTGACCCACGCACAGCAGCGCGGGCTCATCGATTAGCGGCCCGCTCAGCTCGCACCCACCGTCACCTGCTGCAGTTCGGCCATCAGTCGCGGCACCTCTACCCTGATGGCTGTTGACGTGGATGGTACGAACGCGCTATTGGCCCGCGCCGCGCGATCCGCAATTGTTGGCCCCACCAATGCCACGTCGCACTGTCGTAAATGCAATGTCGCGACCGAAGGCCGAGATGACTACCATGCTCAGGGTCGCGGAGGACGTGTACCTCCAACAGCTCCGTGGCTTAGGGGCCTGGTGGCGCCTCGGCTCCAGCGCACTCGAACCGCTGTTCCTCGTGCACTACGCGCCGGTGCGGCCCCCGACGTGGGTGAGGGCCCTCCAGGAGACAGAGGTCCGCGCCGCAGAGCAGCGGGCG
>QHUY01000091.1 GCA_003223415.1 Gemmatimonadota bacterium | reverse complement strand
CGGATCGTTTTCCTGGTGCCATTTCTGCACGTACGCGTCCCGCATGGCGCGCGGGAAGCTGTTGGCATAATAGCTCGGCGCGGAATCCTTCCCGCTCTGTGGCGTGTAGGTCAGGCCGGATTCGCTCAGCTCCAGAATCCCCTTCGATCCCTGGAAGCGGTAGGTCTCCGGCATCGCCGTGCCCAGATTCAGCCGCATGTACACCGGCAGCTCGCCATAGTAGTAGACAACGGCGTGTACATCGGGCACGTTGCGACCGTCCTTCCAGCGCCGGATGCCACCCACGGAGAACGCCTGTTGCGGCGGCTCATTGATGCCCAACATGAACATCATTCCACTGATCAGATGGACCAGCAGGTCGCCGCCAACCCCGGTGCCGTATTCTTTCCAGCAGCGCCAACGCGCGAAGACGTAGGGATCGAATGCTCGCTTGGGGACCGTCCCCTGCCAGGTATCCCAGTCCAGATTCCGCGGAGAAAGGTCCGGCGGCGGTGGATACTGCCACGCGCCCGTCGGATCGTTTCGGCCGAGCCAGCCTTCGACCAGCGTCAGCTCGCCCAGCATCCCCTGGGAGATCAGCTCCTTGGCCTTGGCGCCGATCTGAGAACTCACGCGCTGGGAGCCGATCTGCACGATGCGTCCGGTCTTCTTCGCCGCGTCGACCATGGCCACGCCGTCGGCCGCGCTGTGCGACATGGGCTTCTCGCAGTAGATGTCCTTGCCCGCGGTCACCGCGTCCACGACCACCTGCTTGTGCCAGTGATCGGGAACCGCCGCCACGATGCAGTCGATCTCCTTGTCGTCCAGGAGTGTCTGATAGCGGCGCGTGACGGGGAGGTCCGCTCGAACGATCTCCCGCGCCAAGGTGTGTCGGCCGTCGTAGAGGTCACACGCGGCAGCACATTCGACGCCCGGCAGTTTGATGGATGTGCCCAGCAGCCAGGACCCCTGCATGCCGACGCCGATCATGCCGAAGCGGACCCGGTCGCTGGCAGGAACGGCCTCCGGAGCGCGTATGAGATCGCGCGGTAACGGCACGATGGTCTTGGCGGCGAGCGATCCGCCGGCGGCAACCGCGCTCATGCGCAAGAATTCACGGCGCGACCAGTCGTTCTTCTTCATGGTCTCTCCCGAGTCACGCGAGTTGACCGGCAATCGCCGCGGTCGTCAGAACTCCAGCTTGCTGAGAAACGCGCAGTTCCGCCGGGCGCTGGCGAGCGAGTCGGCGGCACCCTCTTGCTCGACGTAGCACGGCTTGTGGTCGATGTCCGGCACGGCGGCCAGCAGGCGCCGGAAATCGAGCGTTCCCGTGCCCAGCTCCGTGTCGCGCGAGCGATCGGGGACGACGTCCTTCAAGTGGAAGCTCCAGTAGCGGTCGCGGTATCGCTGGAGATAGACGAGCGGGTCGCCTCCCCCCATGACCAAGTTGCCGACGTCGAGCTGGAGGCGGACGACGGCTGGGTCGGTGCGTGCCACGAAAACGTCATACGGCACCGTGCCGTCGATCGGCGTCATGTGGTCGGGCTCGTTGTGGAAGGCAAGCCAGATGCCGGCGCGGCGGGCGGTAGCGCCGGCTGCGTTGAAGCGGTCGGCCCACTCCCGCCAGTCGTCGAGCGAGCGGGCGGTGTCCGGGGTGAAGCTTGGCACGATCAGGTATTCGTGGCCGAGGCGGTGCGCGATCTCGAGGCTGCGGTCCCACCCGATGAACAGGATGATCGGCGAGATGTGGGCCGAGGGTGCGCGCAATCCTTCACGATCGAGGGCGGCACGGACCTGCTCGGTCGTGCGGCCGAAGTTGCCGAAGGACCAGAGCAGCTCGACGTCGCTGTAGCCCATGGCGCGCACAGCGGCCAGGGTTCGCTCGGGGTCCCGGTGCATCGCGTCCCGTACCGAATAGAGTTCGAGCCCGATACGGGTGAGGCGGCCAGTTGGGCTCACGGGCAGGGACGTCAACGGTCCGCTCGCGAGCGAGGCCCCGAGGGCCTGGACGAACGTGCGCCGGTGCATGCCTCAAAGTGCGATGAGATCGGGGGAGTGACAAGGCTGCGGTTGCGCCACGCAGTGGCGGCCCGCAGCTTAAGCCCGCGGTCCGTTAACCGGGCAGCGCCGACCTCAACCCTCTCTGGGCCACGGGCGTACCCCATGAAAGCGTACCTCGTAACCACCGGCATCCTGTTCGCCGTTATCACCGTCGCCCACGTCTTCGAGGTGGTCGACCGGCGGCGGCTCTTCGCCAGCGACGCGCTGATCCTCGCTGTGAGCGTCGCGCTCAGCGTCTGGGCTTGGCGCCTGGTACGGAAAGCTGCCCCATGATCCGGTACCCCGTTCTCCTTGTACTCGTCCTTAGCCTCGGCTCTTGCGGCAGGCGGGATTCAGGCGGCGGCTCGAGAGTCGACACGTCCAGCGTCTTCAGGCGGCTTCCGACTCCAGCTGCAAGTGCTCGCATTCTCCGCATCCGCATCACGCGCGATGCGAAGGTGTACGCCGACGGCCGCGCAGTCACTCTCGCTGTTCTCGACTCGTTACTTGCCGCCCTGCAGGTTTTCAAGGGAGGGGTTTGGTACTATCAGGAAGCGAGCCCTCGACACCCGGCGGCGAAACAAGACTCTGTGATCACGTCAGTCCTCGACGCACTGATTCGCCACCAGCTGCCGATCAGGTTATCGACTAAGCCCGACTTCTCTGATTCTGCCGGCGAGAACGGGCAGGCCAGACCAGTGCGTCCATGAATCCGGCTCGATGGACCCCGCAGCTTTGAGCACTTAGAGGAGGCACGTCATGTTCCGAACTCCAGCGTCATGGCAACGCCTCAGTCGAACGGGCGTCGTGCTTCTGCTCGTCCGCGGCGCTCCCCTTGCCGCACAGGGCGGGGCCGGCGGCTCGACACCGGAGGACTCGGTGCGCGCGGTCGAGTTGGCTCGCGCGCAGGCCCTCCTGCGGGCCGATACGGTCGCGCTCTCGCGAATGGTCGCTGATGAATTCGTGGAAATATCGCGCCTCGGCCAACTCCGCACCAAAGCGGACAACATCCGCGATATCGGGAGCGGTCAGCTCAGGCTGACCTCGGTGAAATACGACAGCCTGACGGTGCGGATCTATGGCGACGTGGCCGTTCTCAGCGGCATCGCGGACAACACCGGTACATTTCGCGGCTTCCCGTTCAGCGGCAAGATCAGGTACCTGCGCGTCTTCGTCCGGCGTGACGGCCGCTGGCAAGCGGTGGCGATGCAACAGACAGCTCTCCAGTGACGAGCCTGCGACCCGGAGGGATGATTTGAAGGCCTACATGCTGGTCACCGGCACGATCTTCGGCCTCTTCGCCGCGCGGCATCTCTTGGAGCTGGTGGCGCGGTGGCGCTCGCCAGCGTCGGATCCATGGTTCATGCTTGGCATGGCCGTCATTGTCGTAGTGAGTGGCGGTCTCAGTGTTTGGGCGTTTCGATTGCTGAGAGTCAACCGCCACCGAGGGCACCAGCCCTTGTGAAGCCCATTCCCGTTCTCCTCGTCGCTTGGGTGCTGGCTGGTGTTGGGGCCGTCGGTGGGTCCATCCTCGGGAGCGCGGCTGGCAAGCCGGGTCTCTTCGCGGGTGCTTTGCTCGGAGGCGTCTTGGGTGTCGCCGCGGCCGTCGTTGTGGTCACGAGACTGCATTGGCTCCTGCCCACTGACCGCAGAGGCGCCTTCGTGGGAGGGATCGTCGGTTTTGGAATCGCTGCGCCGATCGCGGTCGCAAACCTGCACACTCCCTTTACCCCGGTGCTGAGTTGCGGTCTGGCAGGTGTGGGTTTGCTGCTGGGTGCCGGCATAGTACGCGGCTGGCGGCGGGGACCCTAAAAAGACGCTCGCCTTTGGCCGAGGCGGCGTTTCAACGCCCGGATATACGCGGGAGAGAGCCCCAGATGCCTTTTTCAGCACCCTGCTAACCACGTGTCGCCCGACAGGCGCTTGAATCCGGCGGCGGTTCGGCGCCGCGTACGAGTCGTACTGTCACGCTGTGCCGCGGTGGGTGCCGCGGCGCGGGAGGTGAGCATGACAAGAGCGCTCCTGCTGGTGGTCCTCGCCACGCCCGCTTCCGCTCAGGACGTCACCCCGGGCACCTGGACTGGAGTGCTCAAGATCGGCGGCGTCCGGCTGGCGGTGGAGTACACCATCAGAAAGGCGGCGGACTCCCTGGAGATCGCGATGAAGACGGCTGATGCCCCCGCGTCACCGGTGACGGATCTCAAGCTCGCCGAGCGCCAGATGGCGTTTCGCTGGGGAGGCTTCTCCTGCGCGCTCGGCCGGAAGCAGGAGCGCACGTACGCGGGCACCTGCCGGACGGCAGACGGAACCGTCGGTGAGCTCACCCTCACGGCTCCTGCAACCGAAGTCTATGAGAGCGGAGGGGGGAGCAACGCGGACGTCCTCACGACCGCGGACCTCGTGAGCACCCTCACAACGAATGTCTACGACGCGGTCGCCAAGCTCCGCCCGCGGTGGCTGCGGCCGCGCACGCCGACGGCGAGCATCGTGTTCCCACCCGAAGTGCACGTCTACCTCGGCGACCAACCCATGGGCGGGGTCGACTTCCTGCGCACGCTCGAGCCCGATGCCGTCAAGGAGGTCCGTTTCTACGCGACGGCCGACGCCACCACGCGCTGGGGGAGTCAGAACACCGGCGGCGTCATCGCCGTCACGCGGCGGGGTCAGGGCAACGGCGCTCCCCGCCGCCCACCGGAGCACGAATAGGAGTCAGCATGCTCATGCGCGTTCGCCATTACAGCCTCGCACTCGCCGCGGCGCTGCTCGTTCCCGTCGCCAGGGTTGCCGGCCAACAGTTGCACTATCCACCTGCGCCCAGAGGGAGCGTGGTGGACACCTACTTCGTCCGCCCCGTGGCGGACCCGTACCGCCCGCTCGAGGATCTCGACGCGCCGGCCACCAAAGCGTGGGTCGACTCGGAGAACGCTCTCACCTTTAGTTATCTCGCCAGGATCGCGCGGCGCGACTCGATCCGCGCCCGGCTCACCGCGCTGTGGAATTACCCCCGGGTGACAGTGCCCGTGCGCGAGGCAGAACAGCTGTGGTTCCGCAAGAATACCGGCCTGCAGAAGCAATCGGTCCTCTACCGGGAAGCGACGCTCGGCGGGCGGCCGGCCCTCGTGCTCGACCCCAACGCGCTCTCGCCCGACGGATCGATCGCCGTGGCGCAGTGGTCGGTCTCTTCCGACGGCCGCACTCTGGGCTACACCACCGCGGTGGGCGGGTCGGACCTCCAGGACATCCACCTGCGCGACCTCGCCACCGGGCGCGAGCTCCCCGACGTGGTGGCACGCGTGAAGTTCACCGGGATCTCCTGGACCCGTGACGGCCACGGATTCTACTACTCCCGCTTCCGCGGCTCCGCCGAGCGGGCGAACCTCCGGGAGGCGAACACCCACCACCAGTTGTTCTACCACGCGTTGGGCGGCGGGCCGGAGCGGCTGGTCTTCGAGCGCCAGGATGACTCGACCGCCGGCGTGAACGGTGGCGTATCCGACGACGGGCGCTGGCTGTTCATCTTCTCGAGCAGCGGCACCTCGAACAACCGGCTCTGGATGGCCGACCTGAAGGACGCGCACCAGCCCGACCTCGCCGCGCGGCCCCTGCCGGTGGTCACTGCGGAGGATGCGGCCAACTCACCACTCGGCGTCGTGGGGAGCACGCTGTACGTCTACACCAATTGGCAGGCCCCGAAGGGCCGGATCGTAGCGGTCGCCGTGGGGGACAGCGACCGCGTGCACTGGCGCACGGTTGTTCCCGAAGGGCCCGACGTGATGAACGAGACACTGCTGGTGGGGGACCGGCTCATCATCACGTACCTGGTGGATGTCCAGACCCGGCTGCGGTTGTTCGATCTCGGCGGCGCCCCGCGCGGCGAGGTGACGCTGCCGGAGGTGGGCTCGGCGGCAGGCCTGTCCGGCCGCAACGACGGCGACGACTTCTTCTTCGCCTTCACCTCCTACCTCCGGCCCGCGACGGTGTACCGCTACGACCTGCGCAACGGTCGGCTCGAGCCGTTCCAGCCTGCCAAGACGGCGTTCGACGCCACGCCCTACGAGACGCGGGCGACGTTCTACCAGTCGAAGGACGGCACCCGGATCCCCATCTTCGTCACCACGCGCCGGGGTCTCGCCAGGGACGGCAGCCATCCGACGCTCCTGTATGGCTACGGCGGCTTCGACATCAGCCTGCAGCCGTATTACTCGCCGGCGGTCGCCACGTGGCTCGAGCTGGGCGGCGTGTACGCGGTGGCGAACCTCCGTGGGGGGGCCGAATACGGCGAGGCCTGGCACCACGCCGGGATGCGGGACAAGAAGCAGAACGTGTTCGACGATTTTCTGGCGGCGGCCGAGTTCCTGGAGCACGAAGGGTACGCGAGCCCGCGCACCCTCGCCATCCAAGGCGGCTCGAACGGGGGGCTGCTTGTGGGCGCCGCGATGACCCAGCGGCCGGAGCTGTTCGGCGTGGCGCTGCCCGCGGTGGGCGTGATGGACATGCTGCGCTACCAGAAGTTCACCGGGGGCCAGTTCTGGGCCGAGGAGTACGGCTCGTCCGACGATTCCACGGCCGTGCGCTATCTGCTGGCCTATTCGCCGCTGCACAATCTGAAGCCGGGGACCTGCTATCCCGCCACTTTGGTCACCACCGCCGACCACGATGACCGGGTGGTCCCGAGCCATTCCTTCAAGTTCGCGGCGACCCTGCAGGCGGCGCAGGGGTGCGACCGACCCGTCCTGATCCGAGTGGAAACGGCCGGGAGCCACGGCTATCGTCCCACGGACCGGGTGATCGCCGAGATCGCCGACGAGTACGCGTTCGCGCTCGCCAACCTTGGCGTGCGAGCGCCCTAGGCACACAGGAGAGGCTCAGCGCACCACCCCAAACGCGAACTCCGTCCGCGACCGGTACTCCTGGCCGGGCCGCAGGATTGTGGACGGGAAGTTGAGATGGTTCGGCGAGTCCGGAAAATGCTGGGTCTCCAGACAGAACCCGGCGTGCTGCTTGTAGACATGCCCAGCCTTCCCGGTGATCGTGCCGTCGAGAAAGTTCCCCGAATAGAACTGTAGGCCCGGCTCGGTTGTGGCAATATCGAGCGTGCGCCCGCTGGTCGGCTCGAGCACGTGGACGGCGTGCCCGGTCCGATTCAGCACGAAGTTGTGGTCGTACCCGCCGCCGTTCTTGAGCTGCTGATCGGGCTGCGCGATGCGCACGCCGATCGGCGTCGGCGAGCGGAAGTCGAACGGCGTCCCGGCCAGGCTCACAAGCTCCCCGGTCGGGATCAGCGTCGCATCGACGGGGGTGTAACGGTCGGCGTCGATCGTCAGCACATGGACCAGGATGTCGCCGCTCCCCCCCCCCTCACCTGCCAGATTGAAATAGGTGTGCTGCGAGAGATTCACCGGCGTCGGCTTGTCCGTCGTCGCCGCATAGTCCACGATCAGCTCGTTCCCCGGCACGAGGGTGTAGGTCACGCGCACCGCGAGCGTGCCGGGGTAGCCCTCATCGCCGTCGGGGCTGGTGTGGCGCAGCACGACTCCCACGGTGTCGCCGCGCTGGAACGGCTCCGCTTCCCACAGGACCCTGTCGAACCCCTTCACCCCGCCGTGCAGGTGGTTGGGGCCGTTGTTGGCGGCGAGCTGGTAGGTCTTGCCCTCCAGGGTGAATCGTCCCTTGGCGATGCGGTTGGCGTACCGCCCGACGACCGCGCCAAAGTACGGGGAAGACCGGAGATATCCCTCCAGGGAATCGTACCCGAGCGTCACGTCCCCCAGGCGGCCGGACTTGTCGGGCACGCGGATCGTCTGGATGATCGCGCCGTACGTGATGGCCCGGACCTGCATCCCGTGGGCGTTGGTGAGCGTGTAGACGTCCACGGCCTTGCCGTCGGGCGTCCGGCCGAACGGTGCTCGCGTCACGCTCGCTCCTTCCACTTGATCCAGCACCACGACCACCGCCAGGGCGAGTCCTGCATCGGCGTACTGCCCGCCGCGCGTCTGGTGCACGTGCATCGCCAGAGTGTTGAGGCCCGGATGCAACGCTGCCTCCGCGGCCGCGGAGAGTGGCCGAATGTGATACGCGGTCGAGTAGCCGGGGAACGTATCGGCCGCCGTGCCGTTGAGGTACACCTCGGCGTCCTCGTCGTGATGAATGGTCCAGTAGTGGTGCGCGAGCTCCGTTGCGGCGGGGCTTTGGAAGGTTCGCCGCAGCCACAGGTCGCTCGTGTTCCACAGCGTGCGGACCCGTGCGCCCGGGGTGCCGTCCGTGCCGAACCCCGATTGGCTGAGGGTCCAGCCCGAATCGGGGTACGCGGGATCGGTCCAGTTGCCCTCGGGAGCGCGCGTCGTGTAGCGCCACGGCTGCGGCCCGCTGCGCGCGTCGGGCACCACCATCTGGAACAGGATGGGCGACGGCCCGTAGAGCAGCCGGTTCGCGGCCGCCGCGTCGGCGGGCAGCTTCACGACCGCGCGGTCGTAGGTCAGGAGCCCGTTGACCTCGATCTCGACGTCGGAGGTCTGGGTGTACACGGCGGCCGCGAGTCCTTCGGCCTTGAGGGCGCGGAGCTGCATCAGCAGGTCGCGGTAGGCAAGCCACAGCGCGGCGGTGTCGGCGTAGCGGCGGTAGCCCCAGTTGTCCTTCTCCTGCCAGGTGTGGCCATCCAGTGGCAGCCCGAGGCCGCCGAACTCGCCCAGCACCAGGGCGCGGGTCGAGTCCCCGGGCGGGATGGCGGGGCCGGGATAGTCGTGGATGTCCAGCACGTCGCCCACGCCTGCGTCGGTCCAGCCGCTCGCGTTGTCCACCAGGCGCGTCGGGTCGTACCGTTTGAGCCAGGCCACCGTGCGCTCGGTGTCGTGCTGGCCCCACCCCTCATTGAAGGGCACCCACATCACGATCGCGGGGTGGTTACGCAGCGCGTCCACGACGCGCTGCAGCTCGGTGGCGAATTCGCGCTGCGCCGCCGGCGACTTGTTGTCGCCGCTCGGCATGTCCTGCCACACCAGCATCCCCAGCCGGTCGCAGTCGTAGTACCAGCGCGCCGGCTCCACCTTGACGTGCTTGCGGATCAGGTTGAAGCCCAGGTGCTGCAGCGTCTCGATGTCCGAGCGCCGTGCCTCGTCGGTCGGAGCCGTGTAGAGCCCGTCGGGCCACCACCCCTGATCGAGGGTGCCGAGCTGGAACAGCGGCCGGTTATTGAGGAAGAGCCGCGGCACGCCGGCGCTGTCCCGGGCCACCGCGATCTTGCGCATCCCGAAGTAGCTCGTGACCGAGTCTTCCCCCGCCGCGGCGAGGCGCACACGCAGGCTATACAGGAAGGGATGGCCCGGGCCCCACAGCTTCGCGTCGGGGATGGGGAGCGTCAATGGCCGCCCGACCAGGCCGGTCCCCTCGGCAACCCGCCGGTCGCCGTCGAGCGCGGTGACGCTGACGCCGGGTGCCGGCGTCGGACCGGCGGCGTCCACGCGGACCGTCACCGTGCCGGCGTCCACGTCGGGTCGCACGTCGAGCGCCGAGATGTGGTCGCGCGGCACCGCTTCGAGCCACACCGTCTGCCAGATGCCGGTGACCGCGGTGTACCAGATGCTCTCGGGCTTGGAGACCTGTTTGCCGCGCGGCTGCTCCCCGTGGTCGGTCGGGTCCCAGACGCGCACCACGAGCTCCTGGTCGCCGCGGCGATGCAGCTCTTCGGTCACGTCGACGGTGAACGGATCGTAGCCGCCCCGGTGGGTGGTGACCGCGCTGCCGTTCATGAAGACCGTGGCTTCCCAGTCCACCGCGCCGAAGTGCAGCAGCCAACGGATTCCCCGCGGCGCGCTCGGCAGGCGGAAGGTGTGGCGGTACCAGAGGCGCTGCTGGTCGGTCACCGCGCGCTGCACGCCGGAGAGCTGCGACTCGATCGGGAACGGCACCAGGATCTTGCCGTCGAAGCGACCCGGCCGCGGTGCAGCGCTGTCCCGCACCGCGTATTCCCACAGTCCATTCAGGTTCACCCAAGCGGATCGCGCCATCTGGGGCCGCGGGTATTCGGGCAGGGGGTGGAGGTGGGTGGAGTCGACGGCGGCCGCCCAGCGGGTCCTGAGGCGTGGGGGAGGAGGGGGGACTACGGCCGGCTGTTGAGTTGCCAGGGACAGGACGGTGCAGGCGGCGAGCAACATGGCGCGTAATCTGCTCCCGGACCGCTCGTTCGGAAGGGTGTGCGTCTCTTGCCGAGTCGGCAGCGCGGGGCATCTTAGGGCCGACCTCCGGAGGAGTCGGCATGCCGGCGACGACGCTGCACTGGATCGACTACGTCGTGATGCTGCTGTACTTCGGGTTCGTGCTCGGCATCGGGGTGGCGCTGAAGCGCACCGTGCGCACGAGCACCGATTTCTTCCTGTCGGGTCGCGCGATGCCGGCATGGGTGTCGGGCCTGGCCTTCCTCTCCGCCAATCTCGGCGCGCAGGAAGTGATCGGCATGGGCGCCTCGGGCGCCAAGTACGGCATCGCCACCAGCCACTTCTACTGGGTCGGCGCGATCCCCGCGATGGTGTTCGTGGCGCTGTTCATGATGCCGTTCTACTACGGCTCGCGCGCCCGCTCCGTCCCGGAGTACCTGAAGCTGCGCTTCGACGAGAAAACCCGCGCGGTCAACGCGATCTCGTTCGCGACCATGACGATCTTTTCTTCCGGCATCTCGCTCTATGCCATGGGTAAGCTGCTCAACCTGCTGCTCGGCTGGAGCTTCGACGCGAGCATCCTCGTCGCCGCCGGCATCGTGCTCGCTTACATCTTCCTCGGCGGGCTCACCAGCGCGATCTACAACGAGGTGCTGCAGTTCTTCCTGATCGTGCTCGGCTTCGCGCCGCTGGTGTGGCTGGGCCTGCGCGACGTGGGCGGCTGGGCCGGGCTGGTGGCGCGGCTCGCGCCCGTCTCCACGGCCAACGGCTTCGCGCCCGACGCCTACACCCGCAGCTGGGCGTTCATGGGCGCCGCGTCCCACAATCCCGTCGGCGTCGAGTGGTTCGGCCTGGTGATGGGCCTCGGCTTCGTGCTCTCGTTCGGGTACTGGTGCACGGATTTCCTGGTCGTGCAGCGCGCCATGGCGGCGAACTCCATGAGTGCGGCCCGGCGCACGCCGCTGATCGCGGCGATCCCGAAGATGCTGTTCCCCTTCCTCGTCATTCTCCCGGGGATGCTCGCCCTGGGGCAGGGCATTGTCCCGCCGAAGCTCGGGCTCGGAGGGCTGCCGTTGCACGATCTCCACGGCCACCTGGTGCTCGACTACGACCTCGCCACGCCGATGCTGCTCGTCCACTTCTTCCCGGCCGGCCTGCTCGGCCTGGGCCTCACGGCGCTGCTGGCCTCGTTCATGTCCGGGATGGCGGGCAACGTGACGGCGTTCAATACCGTGTGGACGTACGACATCTATCAGAGCTACGTGCGCCCCGGCGCGCCCGACGGGCATTATCTCGCGATGGGGCGGTTCGCGACGGTGTTCGGCGTGGCGCTGTCCATCCTCGCGGCCTACGTCGCCGCGTCGTTCAACAACATCATGGACTTCCTGCAGCTGGTGTTCGCGTTCGTCAACGCGCCCCTGTTCGCGACCTTCGCGCTCGGCATGTTCTGGAAGCGGGCCACTGGGCACGGCGCGTTCGTGGGGCTCGTCGCGGGGACGCTGGCGGCGGCCGTGCATCACGGGCTCACGCTCCCGGCGGGCGCGGTCGTGGGGGTGAAGGGCGGCTACTTGGGCGTCGTCGCGGCTTTCCCGAGCGAGCTGGCGCAGACGTTCTGGACGGCGATCGTCGCGTGGACCACCTGCTTCGTGGTGACGATCGTGGTGAGCGTCGTGACCGCGCCGCGACCCACCGAGGAGTTGCGGGGGCTGGTGTACGGCATCACCGAGCGGCCGGAAGACGACTCGACGCGCTGGTACCAGCGGCCGGCCGTCCTGGCGGTGGTCGTCCTTGCGCTCACCTTGACCCTCAACGTGATCTTCTTCTAGTGCCGTTCCAACATGTCTGCACGAATTATCTGGAGGGATTGCGCAGCACATAGGTGTATTGCATAGGAGTCTCTTTCTTACTTGAATGGTTGGAACGGCACTAGCGGAGGCGGTGTGCGGCTCGACGTGCGGCTGCCGATCGGGGCGTTGTTCAGCGTGCTGGGCGTGCTGCTCGCGGCGTATGGGGCGGCCACGCGGGGCCGTCCCGGCACGGCCCCCACCGGTGTGCCGATCGACCTCGTCTGGGGTCTGGTGCTGCTCGCGTTCGGCGCGCTGATGTTGGCCCTCGCCCGCCGCGGCATGCGCGGCAGGGAGGGCGGGGGCTACTAGCCTGGCATCGCGCCAGGGGGCGGGTAGTTTACTCGGTCTCATGGCCACGCGGGAGTTCTGGATGCGGTCCACGCGACTGCTGCCGATGCTCGCTCTCCTGGCCGGCCTCCCCTCTCCCCTGGCGGCCGCGCAGCGGCCCGCGCGGCTCGACGCCTTGAAGCGCGAAGCGGTCCAGGACGTCGAGGCTCGCGGCCAGCTCACGCAGCAGATCAACGACCAGATCTTCAGCTTCGGCGAGCTCGGCTTCCAGGAAGTCGAGACGTCGCGCTACCTCGTGAACCTGCTACGCCAGAACGGCTTCACGGTGCAGGAGGGGGTAGCCGGCATCCCCACCGCGTGGGTCGCCACGTGGGGCTCGGGGAAGCCGGTGATCGCCCTCGGCTCGGACCTCGACGACATCCCCCAGGCCTCCCAGTTTCCCGCCGTCGCGTGCCACCTCCCGATGGTCGACGGCGCGCCGGGCCACGGCGAAGGGCACAACTCCGGCCAGGCGGTGAACATCACGGCCGCCCTCGCCGTGAAGCGTCTCATGGAGCGCGACCATCTGCCGGGGACGATCCGGCTGTGGCCGGGCGTCGCCGAGGAGCTGCTCGGCACCAAGGCGTACTACGTGCGCGCCGGCTTGTTCAAGGACGTGGACATCGTGCTCTTCTCCCACGTCGGGTCGAACCTCGGGACCTCCTGGGGCCAGGGCGAGGGGAGCGGGCTCGTGTCCGTGCTGTTCACGTTCCACGGGCGCAGCGCGCATGCGGCCGGCGCGCCGTGGCGCGGCCGCAGCGCGCTCGACGCCGTCGAGCTGATGGACGTCGGGTGGAACTTCCGTCGCGAGCATCTGCGGCCGCAGCAGCGCTCGCACAATGTGATCGTGGACGGCGGCGATCAGCCGAACGTCGTGCCCCCCTCCGCGTCGGTCTGGTACTACTTCCGCGAGCTCGACTACCCCCACATCCAGGAGCTGTTCGCGCTGGGTGATACGATGGCGCGGGCGGCGGCGTTGATGACCGGCACGACACTCGCCTCCGAGCGCATCCTCGGCTCCGCCTGGCCGGGGCACTTCAACAAGGTGATCGCCGAGGTGATGACCGCGAATATGAAACAGGTGGGGCTGCCGCAGTGGAGCGAGGCCGACCAGACGCTCGCCCGCGCGGTGCAGAAAGAGGTGGGCGCGCCGGACTCGGGGCTCGCGGTGCAGCTCGACACGCTGCAGGGGCCGCTGCGCGAGCAGGATCGGCGGGGGGGCGGGTCGGACGACATCGGCGACATCTCCTGGAACGCCCCGACGGTGGTGCTGCGCTACCCGTCGAACATCCCGGGGCTGCCGGGCCACAACTGGTCGAACGCGATCACCATGGCGACGCCGATCGCCCACAAGGGCAACACCGCGGGTGCGAAGGCGATGGCAATGACCGTGCTCGACTTCCTGCTCCGGCCGGAGCTGGTGCAGCAGGCGTGGGAGTATTTCCGGAGCGTCCAGACGAAGACCGTGCAGTACCAGCCGCTGATGCGTCCCGAGGACCGGCCCGCGATCGAGCTGAACGCGCGGACGATGGAGAAGTACCGGCCCGAGATGCGGAAGTACTACTACGATCCGACGCGCTACCACACGTATCTCGAGCAGCTGGGGATCGCCTATCCGACGCTGCGGCGGTCCGACGGGACGTGCGCCGCGAAGGCCCTGCCGTGAGGGAACGCCTATGATGAATCCACTCGCTCGCGTCGCGCTGGCGACGGCCCTGGTGGCCGCGCCCGTCGCCGCCCAGAACCGCATCACCAGCCCGAAGGAAGCCCTCGGCTTCAACATCGGGGACGATTACCGGCTCGCGACCTACACGCAGCTGGAAACGTACTGGCGTAAGCTGGCGCAGCAGTCGCCCCGCATGGTCCTCCGGGAAATCGGCAAGACCGCCGAGGGACGACCGCAGCTGATGGCCATCATCTCCTCGCCGGAGAACCTGAAGCACCTGACGCGCTACCAGGAGATCGCCCGGCGCCTGGCCCTCGCCGAAGGGCTCACCGACGCGCAGGCGGGGGCCTGCACGCGACCGAGGTGCTCGGTGCCGCCCAGCTCATGGAGCTGGTCTATCAGATGGTGAGCCGCAACGATCCGGAGACGCGCCGCTTCCTGAACGACGTGATCCTGCTCGCGGTGCACGCCAATCCCGACGGGATGGAGCTGGTCTCCTCCTGGTACATGCGGGACCCGGACACGTTGAAGCGCTCGACGGCCACCATCCCGCGCCTCTACCACAAGTACATCGGGCACGACGACAACCGCGACTTCTACATGGTCACGCAGCCGGAAACCGAGAACATGGCCCGGATCATGTTCCGCGAATGGTTTCCGGAGATCGTGTACAACCACCACCAGACCGGCCCGCCGGGGGCCGTGTTGTTCGCGCCGCCGTTCCGCGACCCGTTCAACTACAACCTCGACCCGCTGGTTCCCCTCGGCATCGAGATGGTCGGCGCCGCGATGCACTCGCGGCTCGTGGCTGAAGGGAAGCCGGGCTCCACCATGCGCTCGGGATCGAGCTACTCGACGTGGTGGAACGGCGGGCTCCGGACCACCGCCTACTTCCACAACATCATCGGGCTGCTGACGGAGTCCATCGGCAACCCGACCCCGATCGATATTCCCTTCATCCCGGACCGGGAGCTGCCGAAGGGCGACCTCACGTATCCCGTCGAGCCCCAACACTGGCGCTTCCGGCAGTCCGTCGAGTACTCGATGACCATGGATCGGGCGGTGCTCGACTTCGCGTCGCGCTATCGCGAGACGCTGCTCTACGACATCTACCTCATGGGCAAGCATGCGATCGAGCGGGGGAGCCGGGACAGCTGGACGATCCACCCGCAGCTCATCGAGGCCGTGAAGCAGGCGGCGGCGCGCGACGCCGCGGCCGGAGACTCCACGCCCGGACGGCGAGGCGGGCCCGGCGGCGCCGGCGCCCTCCCGGTCAAGTACTTCGCCCTGCTGCACGACCCCGCCATCCGGGATCCCCGCGGCTACGTCCTGCCGGCCGACCAACCGGACTTTCCGACCGCGACGAAGTTCGTCAACACGCTCATCAAGAACGGCGTCACGGTGCTGCGGGCGACCCGTGATTTCGACGTGGCGGGCAAGCACTACCCGGCGGGGTCCTACGTGGTCAAGACCGCCCAGGCGTTCCGCCCGCACATCCTCGACATGTTCGAGCCGCAGGATCACCCCAACGATTTCCAGTATCCCGGGGGTCCGCCGATCCCGCCCTACGACAACGCCGGCTGGACGCTGGCCTACCAGATGGGCGTGCGGTTCGACCGCCCGCTCGAGGGATTCGACGGGCCGTTCGAGAAGATCCGCGGATTCGCCACGCCTCCCCCCGGCACGCTGGCGCGCGCCGAGGGAGCCGCCGGCTTCCTGCTCGACCACCGGGTGAACGACGCGGTGATCGTCACGAACCGGCTACTCGCCAAGCAGCAGGCGGTGTACTGGCTGGCGCGCCCGGTCGACGCGAACGGCAAGGCCTATCCGGCGGGCACGATCTACATCCCCGCGACCCCGGTGAGCGGTCCGCTCCTCAAGCAGTGCGCCGCGGAGCTGGGCGTCAGCTTCGACAGGATCGCCGCGGCGCCCGCGGGCGACGCGCTCCGCCTGCGGCCGCTCCGCATCGGCCTATGGGATCGGTACGGCGGCTCCATGCCCTCCGGGAGGTGGTGTTCCCCGCCGCGCTCGATACCGGCAAACTGGCGTCGCGCTACGACGTGCTGGTCTTCCCCACGGGGGGGATCCCGGCTGCCGACAGCGAACGCACTGGCCCCGGGGGGGGAGGGGGGGGCGGGGCGGGGGGGGGGGGAGGAGGAGACGTGTTCTTTGCGACGCAGCCCGATCCCGAGCGCATTCCAGCCGAGTTCCGCTCCTGGCTGGGC
>QHUY01000189.1 GCA_003223415.1 Gemmatimonadota bacterium | reverse complement strand
AACAGCCAGGCCTTGCAATTCGTTCCGGGAGTGAAGTTCTCGAACGTGCGATAGGCCCGAAGGAAGGTCTCCTGCATCAAATCGGCGGCATCTTGGGGCTCCTGCGTAAGCCGCAGGGCCGTGTTGTACAGCGCCCGCATGAACGGCAGAGCGAGCGACTCGAACTGGAGCCTTGTTTCGTCGGCATCGCTGCGCGGCATGCCTGGGTCTCGGGCTCGGGAATTTTTCCGAGGGTTGGCCTGTTGACTCAATACGACTCATGCGCCCGCCGCCGATGTCGGCGGGCCGTAGCACGTGCACCAACATGAAGAGGAGGGCTCAATATGTACAGGATTTTCCGCGTTGCTCGCGCAGCGGGACTTGGTGTCCTGGTGGCCGCCGGCTGCGCGCCTGATGCGCCCGTCCGGCCGAGCGGCGCGCTGTCTTTCGACGCGGCGGCAGCGAGCCGCCCACCCTTCGTCTTCCCCGCCGGCTGCTGCTATTACCAAGGCCGCATCGTGCGCACCGTAGTGCCCCCAGCGAGCGACCCGCAGGCAGGGATCGATAATTTCTACGGGTTCCCCGCGGGCGCCACGGCTGGGCAGAAGGGCGTGGTGGGCGTGGCACCGGGAGCCGCCGGCTATCACGGTGGGCACTGGAAGTTCTTCGCGGTCACGTGGAACGTGACGCCGTACCTGTTGACTTCCGAAACCGCCGTGCTCGCCGCCGCCGCCGCAGGTGTTGCGACGGTGACCCGCGTCCCCGACAACGACTTCAAGTGCCCGATTCAACCCTAGCATCCCGACTCCTCCGACCGCGAGCGACCGGCGGCGTATAACCCTGGCCGCTCGCGCCGTTTCACACGCCTGACGGGTGACTCCCAAAGGCGTATAGATCGGCTCCGGTCAGATCGGCGGCCGCCACAGAGGTGAGGGGTCTCTTGAGGGGGAAAAACGTGATGCGCCACTTCTCTCTGACGGTCCTTTGCGCCGCCGCCCTCGCGGCACCGCTCGCCGCCCAGCTGTCCCCCATCTCTCTCGATGCGTCAGCCGGTGCCAAGGGTGGGGCGCGGCGGGCCGCCGTTAGCATTTGGTATCCCGTGGTCCGTCTCGCTGGGCGCTTGCACCTGGGCCTTGGCGCGCGGGTCTCGGCGTACGGGGGCGACCCGACCGACTACACGAACCGTGGCACGGTGCAGGGCAGCCTTGCCTCCAGCGTGCCGATCGACCCCGCCCTGTACGCGCTCAACAGCGCGGTGTTCGGCGAGCTCGATCTCACGAACCGCGTCGCCCTGGGCGCGAACCTCGACGTCATCGGCGTCGCCACAGGCCCGACGCGGACGGCGGGCTCGCTCTCGGAGAAGCCTCAGGGGTTCTCCTACTTCCGTTACGGCTCGGGGGACCACGGCGCGCTGAACTCGGAGTTTTTCGTCTCGTTGCGGGTGGCGCCGCGAGTGCGGGTGCGTGGCGGCGCGAGCCATTATGTGACCACCTACACGGTCACAGATACGGCGGCCGTGGGCGCACCAAGCAGCCGCTACCAGAAGTTCCAAACTGTGCCGTTCATCGCCGTCAGGCTGCGGCTGTAGTGCGAAGTTCGGTGCCAGCGCGCTGGTGCGCAGGTGTGGACGGCGGATGTAGAAGTTGCCTTCCAACGGAGTGATCCCCTACTTCGCCTTCGCGAATCGTCTCGCCGAGGGGCTGGGGGTGGAGTTAGAGGACCGTTTTCAGCGCTACTGTGTCACTGCAGTGCTGAACCGGAGCTTGTTCCCGTCGGGATCGACGACCGTCATCTCGCGAGCGTGCCACTCCGTGTCGCCGGGGGGCTCCGCCGGCGTGATGCCACGGCCGCCAATCTCGCGAAACAGAGCATCGACGTCGTCCACCACGAGATACGCGGCACCTCCGGGTAGGCAGTCGCCGCTGTGCTCGGTCAGGAATAGCGACAGGCCGTCGCGAGTGAGCTGGGCAAAGACGGGCAAGCCCGGCTCGAATCGATGTTCCCAATCCACAGTGAACCCAAGGCCATCCACGTAGAAGGCACGCGTGCGCTTCCAGTTGGTCACGCGCAATTGGGGGAAGACCCGCTGACTCATGGCCGGCTCCGATCCAGTACAGGCAGCAGCTTAAGCTGCGGGTCTTGCCCCGCCGCCGCAAAGGCCCTCGACCTTGTACCTAGGTACATGGTCTATACTGAACCCAGACCTTAAAGGACGTGGAGGATGCCGCTCACCATGGGCCAAGTCGCGACTTCGGCTTGACGTGAGCGTCCAGACAATCCGCTACTAACGCAACGGGGGGGCACGGTGGATGCGGAGGCCCCCTGACGCACGTACGGGGGGTTTAGCCTGCTCGGCCCTCAGTGTGGTCACGCGCCGGGCAGTGTGCCGGCCGGCAGCGATTGCGCGGCTCGGGCGAGATACCAACGACAGCCGGACGTGAGCGGGCACCGATCGCACAGCGGCCGCGCGCGCTTGCACACCTCTTGGCCGTGGCGTCGCAGCAACTGGTGGGCGCGGATGAGCCAGGAGAAATCGGTGAGTAGTTCAGGTGCCGAGGCCTCGACGGCCGAGCGGTACTTTCGCGGGTAGTCCGAGCTCTCCCGCCCGTACCCGAGTCGCACGAGCACCCGCAGCGCGTTCGAGTCGGGCCCCAATCCCAGCCCGCCGCGGCAGAACAGCAGGATCTTGTCGGCGCCGGGGTCGCCGATGCCAGGGAACCGCTTGAGGATCTTCCGCGCCTCCGCGGGCGACTGCTTGACGAGCCGCCGCAGGGTCGCGACGCCGACCTCGAGCGCGAGGTCAGCGGCGGTATGAAGCTTTTCGGCGCGGCGCTGCGGCAGCATCCCGCCATCCCTGATGACGTCGGCAAGTAGCGGCAGCGGCGTGCGGAGGATAGCGTCGGGCCTCGTGCCCACCGTTCGCTTGAGGCGCCGGAAGACCGTGGCGCGCCGCTTGTCGTCGACCAGGTAGGCGCAGTTCTCCAACAGCACAAGCTCGAAGGGGTCTGCGGGCGGAGGTACGGGGCGGCCGTAGCGCTGCTCGAGTC
>QHUY01000078.1 GCA_003223415.1 Gemmatimonadota bacterium | reverse complement strand
TCGAACTCTTCATCCTTGTCCATGCCGATACTCCTCGTCTCAATACTCCGCAAAACCGTCGTCCGGATAGCAGTACAGCCACCGCTCCCCCGGCTCCGCCGAGGCGACCACCGGATGACTGCTGGCCCGCGCGTGTTTGCTGGCGTGGCGGTTGGGGGAGCTGTCGCAGCACAGGGTGGCGCCGCATTCCTGGCAGGTGCGCAGATGGACCCACTGCGCGCCCATCTTGACGCACTCCGCGCATTCCCGGCGCTGGGCGTGCCGCACAGTCGTGATCGCGGAGAGATGGGCGCAGGTACCGTCCGACATCGGAGACCTCGCTTACTCGTGCAGCACCTGGTGTACGGCGGCGATCGCGATTGATCCTTCGCCCACGGCCGATGCCACGCGCTTCAAGCTCCCGGCGCGGACGTCGCCGATCGCGAACACCCCGGGGAGGCTCGTCTCGAGCAGATGGGGAGCGCGGGCGAGCGGCCAGCGCGCGGTGGCCAGATCCTCCGGCAACAGGTCCGGTCCCGTCTTGATGAATCCCTTGGCGTCGAGGGCGAGGCAGCTGTCCAGCCAGCGCGTGCTGGGCAGCGCGCCCGTCATGGTGAAGACATGCCGAATGCCGTGTGTCTCGACGTTTCCGCTTTGCTTCTCGCGCCAGCCTATCCGCTCGAGGTGACCGTTCCCCTCGAGGCTCACGATCTCCGTGTGCACGTGGCGGACGATGGCCGGATGGTCTTCGATGCGACGGATCAGATAGCGCGACATGGTGTCGACCAGGCCCGCCGAGCGAATCAGCATATGGACCCGCCGGGCGGTCTCGGCCAGGAACACGGCCGCCTGGCCCGCCGAGTTCCCGCCGCCCACGACGACCACTTCTTCACCGGCGCACAGCTGCGCCTCCATGAAGGTCGCGGCGTAGTACACCCCCGCGCCTTCGAACCGCTGCAGCCCTTCGACCGGCAACTTCCGATACTCGGCGCCCGTGGCGATGATCACCGCGCGCGCCGGCAGCCGCTGCCCGTCCCCGATCTCGAGCGCGTAGGGCCGGCGGTCGCAGGCGAGGCGGCTGGCCCCGGGCCCGACCATCAACTGGGCCCCGAACTTCATCGCTTGGCTGGTGGCGCGGGCCGCCAGCTCTATGCCTTTGATCCCCGTCGGAAAGCCGAGGTAGTTCTCGATCCGGGAGCTCGCGCCGGCCTGGCCCCCAGGCGCGGTCGCCTCCACGACCAGGACACCCAATCCTTCCGACGCTCCGTACACCGCTGCGGCGAGCCCCGCGGGTCCCGCCCCGACGATGACCAGGTCGCGAACCTGGGTCCGATCGATCGCGTCGTTGAACCCCAGGGCGTCGGCGATCTGCTGATTGGTCGGGTTCTTGAGGACGACCTCGCCGCACGTGATGACGACCGGGATATCGGCGGCCGTGACGTGGAAGCGGTCGAGCAGCTCCTGGCTGCCGGCATCGCGGTCCAGGTCGAGCATGGTGTAGGGATGCCCGTTTCTGGTGAGGAACTCCCGGATGCGCAGCGTCCCCTGGCAATGCGACGACCCAAGAACGACGACGTCGCTGACGCCGCCCTTGATCAACTCCACCCGCCGCAGGATGAACGCGCGCATGAAGATGGTGCTCAGCTCGCCGTCGGTCTGGAGGAGCGCCAGCAGGTCGTCGCGACCGACTTCGATGACCTCGCCGTCGGCTCCGGCCCGGATCTGGGCGAGCCCGCGCCGGCCCGACAGCATCGTCGCTTCGCCCGTAAACATTCCGGGGCTGAACGACACCACGACCTCCTCCGCGGCCGACGGGCGGACGACATCGATCCGGCCCGCCACGACGACGAAGAGACGCGCCGTCTGCTCGCCCGCTTGCACCAGCACCTCGCCCCGCTCGACGTGGCGCGGGCGCCCGTGTGCGGTGATGCGGGCGAGCTGCGCCGGCGTCAGCGTCGGATAGATTTGCTCGGCGCGCTTGCCGGAGGACGTGGACAATGGGGGGGCGACGAGTGTCATGGGATCACGCGCCCTGCTGGTGTGCTTCCACAAACCACAGCCACTTGTCCACGCCGCGCGAGATCTCGGTGAGGATGTCGGCGCTGCCGGCGTCCTCGAGCTCGTTCATCTCCTCGATGCCGAGCCGCACCGTGCGGCCGAACATGGCGAGCGCGTCCGACAGCGCGGCGACGTGCTCCGCGCCGGTCGAGAGTGTGAGCGGATAGTCGACGAGGGTGGACCGTCCCTCAACGACGCCCACGGTCCCCTCGGCGATGCCCCCAAGCTGGACGATCCGCTCGGCGATCAGATCCACGTACGCCTCGACGTCTTCGTTGATCTCGTCGAACAGTTTGTGCAACGCGATGAACGTGGGCCCCTTCACGTTCCAGTGCGCCTGCTTGCACTGCGTCTGCAGGTCGATGCAGTCGGCGAGGCGCTGATTGAGCAGCCCGATCACCTCGAGCCGACTGGCCTCGGGCAGATCGTTCTTCGTGGGATAGAGTCGCGGCGCGGTGGTGCTGGTCATCGTCGTCTCCTAACGGGAGTGGTCCCGGTGCCAGGGCGGGACGCCGTGCCTTCAGCGGTCACGGGAACTGCCTCTTCAATAACAATAATGGTAGATACTCGTTCCGTCCTTGGTCATGGTTCTCCACATTGTCTTCTTGTACCGGGCGGCGCCTGGTGTCCGGGCGCAGTGAGTTGACAAACAGCGCTCCGCGCGGGAGACTCCCCTCTAGCGCGCGTTGGGGCGCCTCCCGTCCGCGGCAAGGGAGTTACTCCCACCCAATTTGGCTCAAGGCGCTGCGCGCCAATATCGCCGAGGCGCGTGCGCGTCTCGCGCCCGCGTTTCCCAACGCGCCGCGAATCCCCACCTTACGCGACGTGCAGCGCGCTCGCCCGTGAGCACGGGTTCCCTGGTTGGACCGAGCTCAAGAATCGGCTACCGCAGGGCACGTCGCTGATGGACCGCTACGAGCACGTCGCTGCCCCGGCACCCTTCACGGTCGCCTGTTCGGCCGATGCCGGTCAGCGCGGTGGCGCACCATACTCCGACCCACCTGCGCGGGCACCGGTGCCCGCGGGTGACGGAGGTAGCCATGAGCGCAGTGCTGCAGTCCCTTTCGACCGAGCTCGCCGATGCCGTAGAGTCGGCCGGCCGAGCGGTCGTCGCGATCCACGCCCGGCGGCGCATTCCGGCGAGCGGCGTGCATTGGCGACCAGGCGTGGTTGTCGCTACGCATCACACGATCAGCCGCGACGAGAACATCACGGTGACGCTCCCCGATGGGACGACCGCGCCGGCGAGCCTCGCCGGGCGTGACCCCAGCACGGACCTCGCGGTCTTGAAGCTCGCCGGGCAGAGCATCCCGACCGCGAGTCTCCGACCCGATGCGCCGCCCAGAGTGGGCGAGCTGGTGATCGCCCTCGGCCGCCCGGGACCGAGTCTCACGGCGAGCTGGGGCGTGGTGAGCGGCGTGGATGGTCCGTGGCGTACGTGGCAGGGTGGGGAGATCGACTCGCTCCTGCGGCTGGATCTGGCGATCTACGATGGCTTTTCCGGTGGTCCCCTCATCGACGCGGCGGGTCGCGTGCTCGGTATCAACACCTCGGCGCTGGCTCGCGGCATACCGGTGACGATTCCGGTCGCGACCGTCGAGCGCGTCGTCACCGAGCTCCTGGAACGCGGAACGATCCGGCGCGCTTATCTAGGAATCGGAACGCAACCGGTGCGGGTCCCGGAGTCGCTCGCCCGCAGGCTCGACCTTAAGGGCGAGGTGGCCTTGCTCATCGTGAGCCTGGAGCCGGGGGGACCCGCGGACCGGGACGGTTTGCTCCTCGGCGACGTGCTGCTCGAGCTCGGCGGGGCGGCGGTGAGCGATCCGGTCGACGTCCTGGCGAAGCTCGGAGGTGACCGCGTGGGCAAGCCCCTCGCGGTACGCGTGATACGGGGAGGACAGGTGAAGACGCTCCAGGTGACACCAGGCGAGCGGCCGATGTCGCGGGCAGCATGACTGCGCCCGTGACCGCTGGTCTCGCGCGGGAGCTCGCGGCGGCGGTGGACCAGCTCCGCCGCGTGACCGTGCAGGTGCGGACGCGCGGCGCGGCAACCGGCGCGGGCGTCCTGTGGGACGGGGGGGGGTCGGAGGGCCGGGGGCTCGTGATCACCAACGCCCACGTCGTCCGGGGCGATCAGGCGACCATCGAGCTCAGCGACGGCACCGGTACGCGCGCGCGTGTGGTGGCGCGCGACGTGAAGCGCGACCTCGCTGCCCTGGAGTTCGAGCTGTGCCGCGAGTTGGTATCCGCCGTGGTCCGGGACTCACCACCGCTGCGCGTGGGTGAGGTGGTGATCGCAATCGGTCATCCGGGCGGGCTGGGGGGCGCAGCCACGCTCGGCATTGTCCACCGCGTCGAGAATGCGGGCGAAGGTCGACCGCCCCGATGGCTTCGGGCGGACGTGCGCCTCGCACCCGGCTTCTCGGGAGGCCCACTCGCCGATACCACGGGAAGACTCGTCGGCGTCAACACGATGATGCAAGGCGGGCTGGCGCTGGCAATCCCCGCGGTGGCAGTCGAGGCGTGGGTACGACGCTCTCACGCGCTGGTGGTGTCGTGATACGCGTCCTCATCGTGTCGCCGAGGTCCGGCGCGCGGAGCGCGCTCGAGCACGTTGTGGCCCGGGACCCCGGCCTACTCCTCGTCGCCGCGTCCGACTCCTTCGACTCGCTCGACGGCGTGATCGACGAGTGCCGTCCCGACGTCATCGTACTCGGTTCCGGACCTGAGTCTCAGCTGCCCCTGCCTGTGCTCCTTGAGCAACGACTGAACCGCGAAGCGACGCCGTTCGTCGTGCTGCTGGAGGATCTCGATGGCGAGGCCGGAGCTCGGGCGTTGCGCGCGGGCGCCCGGGCCGTTCTGCCCCGCAGTGCCTCGCCGGAGGAGATCCGCGCGGCCGTTCGCGCGGCGGCAGCGGGGCTCGCGTCCTTACCGGCGACGTTGGCAGGGGCGCTGCTCGATGGCACGTCACGCGACGGCGCGCGGGTCGGCACCGGAGACCATATTCTGACCCCGCGGGAGCGGGAGATCCTCACGCTGCTCGGCGAAGGGCTCGTAAACAAAGAGATTGGTGCACGGCTCGGCATATCCGAGCACACCGTCAAGTCCCACCTCACGGCCATCTACGAGAAACTCGAGGCTTCGAACCGAGCGGAAGCGGTGGCGACGGGACTGCGGCGAGGCTTGGTCATGCTATGATGGGCGCTCGAAGCGGCGAACCAAGACTATACTAGGATGAGTAACCCGAGGAGCCCTCATGCTCAGCACCGCACCCATTCGCGCGTATATCCCCGCTGCCCACCTCGAGCGGGCGAGGAAATTCTACGAGGAGATCGTTGGGCTCAAGCCGGCGGAGGCGTACGCCGGCGGCGTGGTCTACATCTGCGGCGGCGCCGTGGCCGAACTCAAGGCCCGCGGCGTCGTCTTCGAGGAATACACCATGCCGGGGATCCCAATGAAGAACGGCATCGCCACCGCCGGCGGCGCGAAGACCGCGTGGTTCAAGGATAGTGAGGGAAATATCATGGCGGTGAGCCAGCGGCTACAGTAACATCTTCGTCGGAGGAGGCCTGCCATGACCGGGACGCCGCCCGCCGTGACGGTGAGTCTGGTGACGAGAATGCTCCGTGAAGCCTTCGAAGGGCCTCCCGGCCCCTGGACCTACTTCACCGACACCTCCCCGGGAACCGGAGCATTCGGGACCATCGACGGGTTGAGCGTCGCCCAGGCCTCCCAACAGGGCGGACCCGGCCACACGACCATCGCCGGCCATATCAACCACCTGAGCGCGAGCCTCGCGCTCTCGACGCGGGGCCTGCGCGGGGAATCCACCTCGCGCGACCGCGGTGGGAGCTGGACGGTGGCCGCAGTCGACGACGCCGGCTGGGCCGCCTTACGGGCTCGACTCCGGCGCGAGTACGAGAGTCTGCGGGTGGCGGTGGAGACTCGGGCCGTGTGGGACGAGGACGCTCTGGGCGTCGCGCTCGGCGCGATCGCGCACGCGGCGTACCATCTCGGGGCTATCCGGCAGCGCCTCGCGCCGCGCGACGACGACGATTCCTGATCGTCCGAAGGCTCTCGAGGCCTGGATTCACCTCTACTTCCGCCGTTTCGATCCGAGCAACGAATGCTTCACGACGCTGTCCGGCACGGTCTCCCCGTGCCGCACCGTGAACACCGCTTTCCGCCTCAGCCCGAGATCGACCTCCACGACCAGGTGACTCCGGTCGCGGGCCATCCGCCAGCTGCGGGACGACTTCGGCTCACCACCCGTCGCCGCCAGCGCGGCCGTGACGACCTCGTCCGGAAGATCGCTAACGGCGGCGAGCTGCGCGCACGTGACGCAGCGCCGCGCCTCCCGACTCAGATCCGCCGTGCACACGTGCCGGCCGCAGTACGCGCACGTCGCCCGATGTCGTGCGCACGCGCCTTTCCCGCAGATCGGACATTCACTCACGCCGGCGAGCGAGAACGCCTGGCCGTCCTCGTGGCAGTGCTTGCGGTGCTCCGGGCAACCATAGGAAGACATCGAATCCTGTAGTAGCTCGAGGTGGGTGACGCAATGCCGCCGCCGGTCCTCCACGCACTCCGCCGAATGGCCGGCACAGACGAGTTTCCCGCACGATGCGCACGCCCCGACCTCATCGGACGCGAACAGTGCCGCCTGCTCCTCGGCGCAGGCGGCCCGGTGTTTCCCGCAGACCAGGCGGCGCGAATTGTCGGTGCGGCGCAGATGTTGCGAGCAGTGGACCTGCTCATCTACCGCGCACACGGCCTGATGCGCCGTGCAGACCGACTTGCCGCAGCTCGCGCACTGCGTCACCTCGTCCACGCCCACCGGCTCGTTGGTCCCGCCCTCGCAGTACCGCAGGCACGCCGCGCACAGACGACGGCTTCCCTTCGGCGCGGCCGCGTGGCTCTGCTCCGCGTGCCGGTTGCAGACCACCCGGCCGCAGCTGCCGCACGGGGCGAGGCACGCCGAGCAGGCCGTGTGCCCGTCGTCCGCGCAGACGCCCTCGTGGGCGGTGCAGTGCTCGAGCCGACACGACGGACACACGCGCACGTGCTCGTCACACGCCGGCTGACCGTCCACACGACACTGGGCGATGCCGTGGTCCGCGCAGAAGTCCTCGGCGCAGACCGAGCAGCGTGACGAGCAGGCCTCGCAGCCGCAGTGGTCGTGCCTGCAGACCACCAGGGTCGCCGGCGGGCGGCCGCAGTGTGGACACGCGAGTAACCAGGCTGTCCCACCACTCAGAGACCGCTGCGCGCTGAAGGTCGCACGACGCCCACGGGGGGGGGCCGACTCGACTTGCCACTCGGCGCGCTCGATCAGGACGGCCGCCTCGATGAGCTGCAAGGGATGGACGACGGCCTTGACCTGGCTGCGCCGGATCTCTTCGGTGCGGCGACGCTCGGCGAGCGCGGTGACCGTTCCAACAGACTCCGGGTCGGTTTGCTCCTTGAGGATCGACTCGAAATAGCGATCGAGCCTCCCAAGCTCGAGGGCGAGCTCTTTCTCGGCCACCTCGCGGCGCGCGGTGACCCGCCCGGCCGACTTCTCACGCAGATGGCTCAAGACAAGGCGGAGCAGGTCGGCGGGCTCCCGCGTCGGAACGCGTGCCGCGGCTCGCGCCACCGACGTATTCGCGGGCTTGACCCGGCCGGCCTCGAGGTCTCGGAACGCGCCCGCCAGATCGTCGTCCACCTTGGCGCCGGCCGACAGGTCGTACACGTCGCTTTCGACCACCGCTTCCTCGACCCCAGCCCCTGCGCGCAGCACGACGCGCACGACGAGCCGCCCCACCGGATGCACGGCCAGCCGCGTGGCGCCCGGCTGTGCCGTGCCGTCGCGTACGGGGACCGTCAGCTCGACGCTCTTGGGATCGCTCGGGGGAGGGACCGTCGGCTCGATCAGACCCAGGGACAGCCGCGCCGCGCGTGAGCGGATCGCCTCGATGACCTGGGCGAGGAACGGGCTCCCCAGCACCGCGATCTCGGCATCCGGGTCGCGCTCGAGCGCGTCGAGGGAGAACGCCACGCGCAGCGATTCGCGGTCCCTGAAGAACGGGCGTTCGGCCTTGGGCAGGCTCAGCTCGGCATGATCGGGGCCGAGCGCCGCTTGTTTCACACCGGCGAGCCCGTAGTAGCGCTCGAGCAGGGGCCGGATGCGCGCGTCGGCGAGCGGGTCGGCAGCGGCGACCGACGAGTCGCGGCTGAAGCCGCGGCTCGGCTCTACCGCTGAAGCGGTGACCGCGGGCCCGTTTACGGGCAGACGCCGAGCCGCGCGTTCACTCGCGCGCTTCGGGCGGGGTTTGCGAGGGCGTCTCACGCGGCGTCGGCCTCGATGTCCACGAGCGCGAGCGGCAGGTGTTCCACCTGCGCGACGAGCGTGATCGCGCGTCCGGCGCTGGTCAACCCGGTGAGCCGCACCAGCTCCCCGTATTCGGGATGACTGCCGGCCGGCTGCGCCGCCGTGACGCCGCCAATCGGCTCGATCGACTCGAGGGCCTCGAGCACTTCCTTCACCTGCACGCCGAGCTGGTGGCGTTTCGCGTCCCAGCCGGCTGCCTTGACGAGCTGGCTCGTGCCAAGCCCGAGTCGTAGGCGGCCGGGAACCGACAGCGTTGGGAACCGGCGCTCGAGGCGCATGGCGTTGTCGTCAGGCGCGATGAGTGAGTTCAGCTGCTCCTGCTCCTTGCCCGCCGCGCTGCTCTTCTCGATGTCGGCGCCCATCGTTTCCACCCGACGCGCGAAGTCTGCCTCGCTCTCGGCGGCGAGCCACTCTTCCGCCAGCCGGCCCTCGAACTGCTGCGCGCCGCCGAATTCGCCGAGGATCAGGTCCAGCTCGCCCACGACCAGCTCGAACAGCTTGATCTTCCGGTCGAGTAGCTGGAGGATGTACGACTCGATCGTCCCCTGGGCGGCGAGGTTCACGATGTGGACCTCGCGCGTCTGCCCGATGCGGTGCAGGCGCCCGATGCGCTGCTCGACCACCATCGGGTTCCAGGGCAGGTCGTAGTTCACGAGTACGTTACAGAACTGCAGGTTCCGTCCTTCGCTGCCGGCGCGCGTGGCGATCAGGACGCTGCGCTGGTCCGCGTGGAAGGCGCGGATGCGCTTGTCCCGGTCGGTCGTCGAGTGAGCGCCCCAGTAGACGATCGGCTGCCGATCGAGCTTCTTCACGCGCTCCGCGATCAGCTGAATAGTCGGGCGGTGATCGCTGAAGACCACGAGGCGGTCCGGCGTCTCGCGCAACACCTCGGTCAGCACATCCAGCTTGGCGTGCGTCTTGATGCCCTCCGCCCGCTTCGCGAGCTGCTTCGCGATGTTGCGGTACTCGGGGCTGATGCGCTCGCTCTCGGCCAAGTGCGCGAGCGACTCGGCGAGCGCCCGCGACGAGGAGCACAACCACTGGCGCAGGTGGATGACGGCGAGCTGCAGGATCCCCTTCCCCGTCGGCTTGCGGCGCCGGACCCCGTCCTCCGTCTCTTCCTGCTCGGCCGGCTGAATGAACCCTTCTCGATAGAGCCGCCGCAGGAACTCGGTGGTGCGCTGGTACAGGTCCGACTCGGCGCGCGTCAGGCGGACCTCGGGGTGTCGCGGCCGGCGCGGCGGCAGGTCCAGGTCGTCGACGACGCTCGAGCGTCGGGTGCGGATCATCACCTCGTGCGTGAGGGCGCGGAGGGCGTCGGGGTCGCGGGGCTGGCGGTGGTCACCGGCCACCAGGTGCTCGGCGCGGAACTCCTGCCAGGTGCCGAGCTGGCCGGGCCGGAGCAGCGTGATGAGGTTGTACAGCTCGCGCAGGTCGTTCTGGAGCGGCGTGGCCGTGAGCAGCAGGATGAAGTCGCGCTCGATCTTTTCGATGAACTGGTAGGTGGCGCCGCGCTGGCTCTTCACCTTGTGCGCCTCATCCACGATCACCACGTCCCAGCGGTGCCGCAGGATCTCCTCGGCGTGCCGGCGCGAGCGCGCGCGGTCGTGGGACACGATCGCCTTGGTGACGCCCTGCCAGTCGTCGGGGTCGGTCGGGGTGTCGAAGCGCTCAAAGAACTTTTCCTCGAGCTCCCCCTGCCACTGGCCCACGAGTGAGGCGGGCGTCAGGATCAGCGCGCGGCGGGCGAGCCCGCGGATCGCCAGCTCCTTGTAGATGATGCTCGCCTCGATCGTCTTGCCGAGGCCGACCTCATCGGCGAGGATGGCGCGGCCGCCCATGTCGCGCAGCACCCGCTGGGCCACGTCGATCTGGTGGGGCAGCTCTTTGATCGCGTTGGCGTCGAGGGTGATCAGCCGGTCGAAGCCGGGGACCAAGGCGATGCGTTCCGCGTCGCGCCGCAGCTCGTACCAGGCGCGGTCGGCCGGCGGTTCCTTGAGCTTGTCGACGAACAGCTTCAGGGATGGCTCGTCAACCGCCCAGGAGTCGTCGGGCGTTGAGTCGGGCATCGTCACGCGCTGCCTCTAGAGTCGGGGTCGCAATATAGGGAATCCGGGCCGCATGAACCTCCACCCCATGGCTGGCCACGAGGGCCTGGTAGACCAGCGTGGGAAACTTCCCGGCTTCAGATCAGGCTCGATGGTTCTCTGCTGCCGCGCTCACCCGCCGCTCTTCTCATAGACACGCACATAATCCACTCGCATCGTCTGCGGGAAGACCGTGGTCGAGTCCGGACTGCCGGGCCAGTAACCACCCTCGGCAACGTTGAGAATGATGAAAAAGGGGTGGTCATACACCCACCGCCCCGGCAGGCTTCTGGGGTTGAAGGTCTGGTAGCGCACGTCGTCTACGTACCACCGAATCGAATCCGCGTCCCACTCGATAGCAAAGACGTGAAAGTCGTCGGCGAACGCGTTTGCGCCGCCCACCAGGTCGTACGCGCCGGTGATGCCCCCAACACCGGAGTACCCCGGGCCGTGCACCGTGCCGTGCACGCGGCGGGGCTCCTTGCCGAGGCTAATAGAGCAGCCTCAACGGACGCCGATACGCGGTGGAGTGGACCCGCCCCGCGTTGTGGTCTCGGAACCGTGCTCGCAAGTCCCCCGTCGAACCCGTGTAAAACCGTCCGTCTCGTTCACTGAGCAGCACGTAGGGTACTCCATACCGCGTCCCTTCTCGGCACAAATAGTTGGAACGGCACTAGCGGTACTCGAGCTCGCGCCGCGGCAAGGTGTACAAGAACGTCGCGGCCGGCGCGCGCTAGCCTCCGCGCTGCAACCGCTTCAGCAGCTGG
>QHUY01000188.1 GCA_003223415.1 Gemmatimonadota bacterium | reverse complement strand
GCCTATTCGATTTACTACAATCGTGATCCTCGCCCGGGCTGGAGTCACAACGTCACCTTGGTACTGTGTATCTCTTCGCCTCAGGCAGGCTCCCTTCGCTTCGAGGTGAGCGAGTCATTCACAACGCAATGGGGCGCGCGCGGCGATAGTGTTCGCGAGGAGCTTCGCGATAGCTTGCTTACGCTATTTGGTGGCAGGGCAGTGAAGGGGTGACCTCCTTGGTTACGTGAACAGTTCAGGTGATAGGTAACAGTTTGTTATCAGGTGATAGGTAACAGTTTGTTATCAGCTGATAGGTAACACTTTCCCCTTGTGATTCCCGCCTTCGCGGCGGGCGGCGCGGCCGAGATGATCCACGATCCGGCCAGTGGCCTCGTGGAGTCGGCCGAGCCAGACCGGACCGAAGTACACCTCCCACAGCCCGTCGTCGATTTCCTCGAAGCCCACGTCGAGCTCCGCCAGCACGTGACTCACGTTCACCCAGCGACTGCCCCACCGAATCCCCCCGTTACGACTCACGCGGCGCACTTCATAATGCCCCGGGTACGTGATCGGCAAGAGGGTGGGGGGGTAGGGCCGCGGCGACGCCTGGTAGAGACTGGCCGGCAGGCACTGGCCGAGCGCTTCGTGGGGGCGTTCGGCGTTGTAGCGCTGCCGAAACCAATCAAAGCGGCGCTGCTGGGCCGCCAGCGTGCGTCGCGGCGGCCGCGCGGTCTCGGCCTTGAGCGTCTTGTGCATCCGCTCGTGCCGGCCATTCTGCTCGGGATGGGCGGGCTCGATCAGCTCGGGGCGAATCCCCAGCCGGATCCACCACACCGAGAGCGTCGACAGCCGGCCCAGGGCATTCGAAGCAAAGGGCGCGCCGTTATCGGTGCGGATCCGCTCGGGCAGGCCGTAGCGGCGAAAGAGGCGTGCAAACACGGGCCAGCTGGCCTCGATCGTCGGCTCGCGCAAGCCGCGGCAGCCGAGCAGGAAGCGGGTCGCCCCATCCTGCACGGTCAGCGGGTAGCAGTAGACCCCATTCCCGGTCCGGAATTGCCCTTTGAAGTCCGCGGTCCAGATCGCATTGGGCTGATCGAACGCGCTGTCGGGCCGCCCCGCGTGAAAGCGCCGGCGGGACCGCGCCCGGCGGCCGGTGCGACCATGCCGCTCGAGAATCCGGTGCACCGTAGCCACCGTCGGAACCAGGTCGGTAGGCACTCGCCGGGCTAGGAGCCAGCGTACCTTCCGGGCGCCCCACCGATAGCGCCGCTGCAAGGCAAGGATCTGCTCGACCACCGCGGCCGGCGTCGCATGCGGACAGCTGTAGGGCCGATGCGAGCGATCGCCGAGCCCCGCCGGGCCGACCTGCTCGTACCGCTCGAGCCACTTGTAGCCCGTCTTCCGGCTCACCTCGTAGCGGCGGCACACCTCGGCCACGGACCAGCCCGGCCGGTGCACATCCTGCACGAACCGCAAGCGGACATCCATGAGCGACCTCTCTTCCCACGACATGGCACCTCCTAGTGGAGGCACCTAGGTTAGAGAGTGTCACCCATCAGCTGATAACAACGTGTTACCTATCAGGTGCGAATGTACCCCGCCTAACCAGCGCTTGAAGCTGCCGGCGCGCGTAAATTAAGGAATGACTGCTTTTTCGTCAGCGCGCCGCAGCATAAGCGCGAGCCGTTAGGCAGCGTCCGCCCATGGCTAATCGCTCCCTCCGAGAAGTGGCGAGACTCGTCCTCCTCGACGCGAATGGCTCGATCCTTCTGGTTCGCTACCGCGACGAGCGCCCGGGACGACCCTCGTCCTACTGGGCGCCGCCGGGTGGCGCGTTGGAGCAGAGCGAGACGCATCGCGCAGCCGCGGCCCGCGAACTCCGCGAGGAAACCGGCCTCAATGCTGACATCGGGGCCGAGCTGTGGCAGCGATCCTTCGATGTGGACTTGGGTCAGGGGCCGGTCCATCAGGTCGAGCGCTACTTCCTTGTGCGCCTCGATGTTGTAACGCCACGGGTTGCCAATTCATCCCCGGAGGCCATCTGTGAGCATCGTTGGTGGTCACTCGCCGAGTTGGAAACAACGCCGGACGTTGTTTTTCCCGATGGTCTCGCAGCGTCTCTGGCCAGCATTCCGACCATGGTCAATGGGGACGCTGCCTAACAAGCGCTTGAAGCTGACGGCGCGCGTAGATTACGGAATGAATCTTTCTTCAGCGCGCCGCAGCTTAACAGCGCGGTCCGTTAGGCCGCCGCCGACAAACATGAGACCGCTACCCTTTGTTTGGCCGTACTGGCCACTGTTCTGGGCCGTCTGCATCTGGGCGTTCTCGCCAGAATTCCGACTCGTCCGGAAGGCACAGAAGCCCGCTACCCATTCTGATTCACCGGACGCGGGCTCCGTCCGGGTGATCGTCCTTGGTGGGGCGATCGCCATGGGCATCGCCTTTCCGCTCGCCTGGGTGCCCTCCCTGCGCGTGCCTAGTGCTCTCGACCCCGCCGTCTTCGTCATCGGCGTCGCGGCCATTGTCGCCGGGAGCGTCCTCCGCCGACACTGCTGGCGGCTTTTGGGCGCCTCCTTCACGGGCGACGTACGCGCCCACCCGGACCAACCCATCGTTACCACCGGGGCCTACGCGCTGGTCCGCCATCCTTCCTATAGCGCTGGGATTCTGATGAACACTGGCATGGGGCTGGCGCTGGGGAGCTGGGCTAGTACCGCCGTGCTCGCTCTCGCATCCTGTGCGGTCTATAGCTACCGGATTGGCGTCGAGGAACGCACCCTGCTAGCGGTCGTGGGCGAGCCCTACCGTAAATTCATGCGCACGCGGCGACGCCTCATTCCGTTCATCTACTAGGGGGCGGCGGCCTAACATGCGCATGAAGCTGGCGGCGCCAGCTCTTTGTGGTAGTCTTCCATTTGTGAACGTTCACGCACTGCACCGCAGCTTAAGCGCGGTCCGTTAGGCCGAGTGTGAGCCATGAGAAAGGGCAAGAAGCCTGATAAGAATAGGCCCCCGCCTAAGGACAAGGATTCGGGTGCCGAAGAGCAGTTCGAGCGACAGACTCAGGAGAAGGTTGAGCTCGTTCCTCCGGCGAGCCGGCCACCAACCGCCGTTGGGGCAGGGACTCCACCACTTCCCCCTCGCCCCTCGCGCCCGTCACACTCCGCTCCGGAGCCGCACCGTCGTCCGGCACTGTTCCGCCTTCTACAAGATCTTCGGACCGCTGTAGGAGCGGCGCTTGACTTGGCCGATGCTGCTGCCGACGCCATCACGAAGATCCTGCGGCGTGAGGTTTAGGTGCGCTGAACAGTTCAGGTGATAGGTAACAGTTTG
>QHUY01000192.1 GCA_003223415.1 Gemmatimonadota bacterium | reverse complement strand
TGCCAACCGCCTCGCTGCTGCGCGGGCTGGCATCCAGGTTCTCTATCTCTCCGGTTACACGGACGACGCGATCGTCCACCACGGGGTGCTGGAGCCAGGTGTCGCTTTCCTTCAGAAGCCGTTCACGCCGGCAGTGCTCGGGCGCAAGGTGCGGGAGGTGCTGGACAGCTCGGCGAAGCGCGTTGACGAATCCGCTCGCTGAGGTCTACCTTAGCGGCGATTGGCTTTACGCACCGCGGCCGCGTTCACCCGGGGTCTCCCATGTCCCGTCCTGCCCTTGCTGCCCTCGTTCTCGTTTGTGGCGTTAGAACCGCATCCGCCCAGGTCCAGGCCGTTGGGGACATCTCCTTTGCCGTTCCCGCCGGCTGGCAATACGACCCCCCCTCGGGCGCCGGACCCGCCACCATGGGTCTCGGCTCCGGGGAGAGTACCTCGGTCATCGCCGTCTTCACGCCGCTCAAGTCCAGCGGCAACGCCGAAGCCGACTTCACGGCCGCCTGGACGCAGGTCGTGCGCAGCATGCCGCCGCCCGAGCCGATCTACGACCACACGAGCCCGGTGGGCTATTCTGGCCGCTATGGCAGCGTCTACACCCCCGACGGCAGTCATTACGTGCACCTCTATCTGCTGGAAGCCGGGTCGAGCGCCATCCCGGTGCTCGTCGTCACGGTCGACCGCCGGACGTTCAACGACCTGCAGAGCGCGATCTCATTATTTGTCGAGGGCGTTCGCCGCGCGCCGCTTCGGGCGGAGCCCGTGAAGACGACCGTCGCACTCGCGGACCTGGTGGGCGAATGGCGCAGCGGCGGCGAGAGCAGCGTGAACTACGTCACCAGCTCGGGCGCGTACGCGGGCAGCTCCACCGTGGCCCATAGCTCGTCCTACGTCATTGCGTCGGACGGGAGCTTCACCTACCACTTCGCCGGCGTGACCAACCGCCAGACCGTCCGCGGCCAGGGCTCGGGCCAGGTCGAGCTGGGGGAGGGCTTCCTCACCTTCCGCGAGGCCCAGGACCGCGTGAACCGCTATCACATCATCTCCTCCCAGACGGCGCTCAGCGGCGCCACGATCCTGACCCTGCTCGGCGACGCGTACGAGCCGACCCCGGCCAACATCGGGTTCTACGGCGAGAAGTGGATCCGCGAGCGCCAATGAGACGGCTTAGCCGCACAACAAACGAGCTCGTCAGGCTGTGACAAGGAGATCAAGATGAGCCGGCAATACTTAGGCCCCTTTATCAACTTTCAGGGCCGGGCCCGCGAGGCCATGGCGTTTTATCACAAGGTGCTGGGCGGCAAACTCGATCTGCAAGCTTTACGGCTCGAAGCCGACGACGCGGTCTTGATCGCCTCGGACGGGCATCCCGACTACCCTGCCAAAGTCGGCGACAACGTGGCCATCGCCGCGGGGGGCCCGGACAAGGATCGGCTCACCAAGATCTTCAACAACCTGGCCGAAGGCGGCAAGATCAAGATGCCGCTGGCCAAGCAGCCCTGGGGCGGCGAGGTGGGCTGGCTCACGGACAGATTCGGCATCAACTGGACGGTCAATATCGAGCAGGCGTAGCAGCGAGCGCCTACGCCGCCGCGGCGGCTGGCGCTGGGCCCGCGTCCACCAACCGCTTCGTGACGGGCTCGATCCGGACGTTGAGCCCTTCCAGGGTGCGTGAGCCCAGCAATACGAGGTCGCCGGGCTCTCCGAACACGACGTCGTCGCTGGTTCGTTTGCCGGCGACATGGACGAACGCGGCGCCGGTCCAGCGCTCGAGGATCGTCCCGTCGGCCTGCCGGAAGCGCCACCTATTGTACCGCTCGATGCCCAGCGATTCGAGAACCTCGGCCGGGACCCAAGACAGCTCCGCGCCCGCGTCGACCAGCACGGCCTTGAGCGTTCGTCTCTGGCCCGGGCGGGTGGGGTTCTCGAGCTCGACATCCACGCGGAAGGTCCCCATGTCGTCGCGCATGATGGCTCCTCTGGTCTGGCCAAGTAGTACCATATCGTTGCGGAGCGTGTCAATGGTGCGCGGACGTTCGAGCGTTCGGCGTCGCATGCGAATCGCGACTAGGAACCCGAGCGGTCCGCCCCCAGCTTTACACCATGCAAGACACCCTATCCGGCCTGGTTGCATCCTACGGCTACGTCGTTCTCTTTTTCCTGGTCGGCCTCGAGAGCCTCGGGATCCCGCTCCCGGGCGAGACAGCCCTGGTCACGGCGGCCGCTGTCGCCGCGCTCGGACATCTCTCGATCTATGCGGTCGTGGCAACGGCGGTCGCCGCGGCCATCATCGGCGACAACGGCGGCTACTGGATTGGGCGTGAGGGCGGCATCGCGCTGGTGCGGCGTTATGGGCGCGTCATTCACCTCAACGAATCGCATCTTGCGCGGGCACATATCTTCTTTGAGAAGCACGGCCCCAAGACGGTCTTCCTCGGCCGCTTCATCGCGCTGCTGCGCACTTGGGCGGCCGTGCTCGCGGGGGCCGCCCATATGCCGTACGGCACCTTCATGCTCTATAACGCGCTCGGCGCCGTATGCTGGGCCGTTATCGTTGGGGCGCTCGGCTACGTGTTCGGCCGCAATCTGCCGCAGCTCGAGCACTACATCGGTCAGGCCAGCCTGGCCGGCGTCCTGCTCGTTGCGCTGGTCGTGGGGCTCGCGCTCGGGTGGCGCTGGTTTGAGACGAACCGGGCCCGGTTCGGCGAGCGTTCACAGCTCGTCTGGCAGCGCGTCCTCACGAGACCGGAGCTCCAGCAGCTCAAGGTGCGCTATCCGCGCGCCTGGACGTTCCTGGCCGCGCGCTTTGCGCGTGGGGAGTACCTGGGGCTCCACCTCACGATCGGGTTCGTCATCAGCGTCGCCGGGCTGTGGCTGTTTGGCGGCATCACGGAAGACGTCATCCATCACGACCCGCTCACGCAGTTCGACGTGACACTCCTCAACTGGCTGCATGTGCATGCCACTCCGGCTGGCTATGCAATCTTCAACGCGATCACCCTCTTGGGCTCCCCGGTGACGCTGACCATCTTGGCGCTCGGGGTGGGCCTCCTCCTCGCGTCCCGCCGTCAGTGGATCCTGCTCGGTGGCTGGCTCGCGGCCTTCGCCGGCGGCGGCCTGCTCGATGCCGTGCTCAAGCTCGTGATCCGCCGCCCGCGGCCGCCCTATGCTGTCGCGTTCCTCCA
>QHUY01000191.1 GCA_003223415.1 Gemmatimonadota bacterium | reverse complement strand
AGTGATCAGCGGCAAGCGAAACGAGGGGTACGGCATCAAGTGGAGTGCTGCGCACAACTCGTTCATCGAGGTCGGCGCTGAACTGGGACTTCCGGGCTTGGTGGCGTTTGTCGGCATGCTGTGGTCGGCGGCCGCGGGTTGCCGACGGGTTCGCGCCGCGGCGCGTCGCGGCGCGATAGGCGCCGGGCTGGTCCCGGTGCGTGAGGGGAACCTCGCGGACGCCGGCCTGGGCGCCCTCGTGGCGTGGCTGGTGGCGGGGTCGTTCCTGTCGATGGCGTACGACGTCACCACGCTCTTCATCGTAGCGTTTTGCGTGGCCGTGAGGAGCGGATCGCCGTTGGCGAACTACCAGGCGCTTCGTCCCCTGGAGCGACGGGCCCCCCCGGCACGGCCCCGGTTCGCCGGGCATCCTCGTCCGCGCTCCACGACGCGCGCCCGAGGCCGCCCGGAGTTGTCGGACGATCGTCCAAATAATGCTCTACCTGGGGAAGGGCGGGATGGAGTCGACCGCGATAAATCTCGCGCGCGGCCTCGATCGAACGCGCTTTCGCCCGGTCATCATCGCGCTCGATGAAGCCGGCGAGCATGAAGAGGAGCTGCGGGAGGCAGGGATCGAGTATCACGTGCTGGGCGGCCGCCGGCTTCGGGACCCGCGGTTTCACTGGAGGTTGTTCCAACTGCTCCGCCGCCTAAGGCCGGACGTCGTCCATACGCACCACTTCGCCACCCTCTTGCACACGGTGACGGCGGCGAGGTTAGCTCGTGTGCCGCGGCTCGTGCACACCGAGCACTCCTGGCAGTACCTCGAACACCGATCGGATTACCGGCGGGCCCTCCGCTGGATGAGCAGGCTGAGCGACGTGTTCGTCGTCGTGGGCAACGCCATGGCCCCGTATTATCGGGATCACGTCCGCGTCGCGGCCGGCCGGCTGCGGGTTATCGCGAACGGCATCGACGTGGATGTTTACCGCCCGGTGACGAACGTGGCGGCGGCGCGCCGCACGCGCGGTCTGCCCACGGGCGTCACGGTCGGCACCGCGGGACGCCTCTTTCCAGAAAAGGACTACGGGATCTTGGTGCGGGCTGTCGCGGGGCTGATCCTGAGCCATCCGGACCTCCACCTGATCATGATCGGCGACGGGCCGGAACGGCCGGCTCTCGAGGCGTTGGCCGTCCAGCTCGGCGTGGCTGACCACGTCCGCTTCCTGGGGTGGCGTTCGGACGTCGCCGATCTATTGCCGTTGCTCGATGTGTTCGTGCTGAGCTCGCTCCGCGAGGGGCTGCCGCTCGCCGTTCTTGAAGCGATGGCGTGCGGCGTGCCGGTGGTAACGACCCCCGTCGGGGATCTGCCCGAAGTCATCGTCGAAGGACGGGCGGGCTTCTTCTTTCCCATCGGGAATCCCGACGCGCTCGCAGCAGTCCTACGTCGTCTCGTGGCGGCGGGCGCCGAGCGACACGCCATCGGACGCGCGGGACGCCAGCGCGTCGCCGAGCGCTATAGCCTTCGTGAGATGGTCAATGCCTACGCTGGGGCCTACGATGGCTGAGCGCGGCGCGATCCCGCCCAACCTTGCTTCGATGACTCCGCCCCTGCCTCCGCCGTCGGGAGCCTGGCGGCGACTCGCGAAGCCCGCGCTGTACGGTATCGCCCGCACGGTGGGATTCGTGAGCCTGTTGCGGTGGGTGTACCGGCGCCGCGTCGCGATCTTGTGCTATCACAGCATCGTGGATCGGTCGCTACCGCCGTGGGTCGCCGCGGGCGGGCTCCATCTGCCGGTCGGGCGCTTCCGTCAGCAGATGGCATTCCTGGCGCGCCATTACCGGGTGATCCCACTGGATGATTTAGTCGAGCACAGGGGCCAAGGCATCGGGCGTCTTCCGGCGCCTGCCGTGGCGCTGACGTTCGACGACGGGTATGCGAACAACCTCTCCTTGGCGGCGCCGATTCTCGCCGCGTTGGGCTTCCCCGCTACCATCTTCCTACCGACTGCATACATCGGACGCGAGGGGCTGTATTGGTGGGATGAGCTGGCGGTCCTGCTCTCGGCGGCTCTCGGCCGCAGGATGCGCGTCGCCGGGTGGGGTCGCCTCGACCTGACGACCACCCGCACAGTCCGCGCTGCATTCGGACTGGGTAACCGGCTGCTTGCGTCCGCATCGCTTACCGAGCGCCAGGACCTGCTCGCCGCGCTGCGCGGCGCGATCGGGCATGTCGCGGTGGGCCCGTGGGAAGAACTGCTCCGCCCGGCGCTGTGGGAGGAATGCCGGGCAGCGCCCGTCAACATTCGATTCGGTGGACACGGCGCCAGTCATCGGCTGCTGGGTGCAATCCCCATCGCGGACGCGCGGACTGACCTAGAGTGCTGCGCTCAAACCTTGCGGACGGAACTGGGGCGTCGAGCGTCCGCCGTCTTCTGTTATCCGGGGGGCGGCTCGACCCCGGCGGTGAGGGCGTCACTCCCGATGGCGGGCTTCACAGCGGCGGTAACGGCGAGTGCCAGCGCTTCCCAGGAAGGCTTGGTCTCGATGGAGAGCGAGCGCACCCTGTTGGTGCGCATCGGGGTCAGCGCCGATACAACGCTGCAAGCGTTTGCAGTGCATTTGTCCGGATTGCGCCGCTTGCTGGCGCTGCCGGCGGGGTGAGGTTCGACGTCACGAGCGCTCCGCTCGTGTCCAGAAAGATCGGGCGCGCGACCGGCAGGTGCCGGCACGCGCGCCCGGGAGACGTCGGGTCCCCGAAGAGGGTTACTGCATCTCGTGTGCGCCCAGGTCGGGGGCCGTGCCGAGGTAGGGGATCCCCGGGATGACGAGGCCGGCGTTGATGGCCGGACTGGTGGCCTGGAGACGGAAGTCGAAGCCGGCCGCGTTCATGAACAGCGGGTCGGGCTGGAGGTTGGCGGCGACGTTGGGGAACGTAGCCTGCGCCTGCGCCATCGTGTAATAGCGGTTGTTGCCGCCGGGGGGAACGATGATGAGCCACCCCTGGCCGATGTTGGCCGCGTCCTTGGCCGCGAGGTTGTTGCGCACGACGTTGCCGTTCAGCGACCCCGCCGGCCAATCGCTGATGGCGTGATACAGATCCACCCAGATGTCCCAGTAGCTGCCGTTGTAGGAGCGGCTGGTGGTGGGATCACTGGACGTATTGTTGCCCCAGAAGATGTTGTTCTCGATGACGTTGTTCGCCACCTGGCTGGCATCCGCTTGGAACAGCTGCAGCCCCGCGCCCCCGTTGCCCCAGACGGTGTTGTTGTATACCGAGTTGCTACGGGCATACTGGAGCAGCCCTTGGTAGGTATACCCTGCGATCTGAATGCCGTCCGCCGTGTTGGCGAAGATCTCATTGTAGCGCACGATGTTGCTGTCGGCCGTGATCTGGATGCCGGTGCGCGGGTAATTGATGCCGGAGGTGCTCGCGGAGTGGAGGCGGTTGCACTCGATGACGGTCCGCCGGGCGTAGCCGATGAGGTTGGTGTTGGAGGCCCAGGGATTGGCGAAGTCGTTTAACGCGACCACGTTGTCATAGGAGGGCTGCACCGAGGTCTTGTCGCCGCCGGTGACGATGATGCCGTGCCCGCCATAGGCCGCGGTGTTGCGCACGATGACGTTGCGGTGGGCGTTGTCGGCGATCCAGATGCAGTCGCCCGCGTTGGCGGCCGCGTTGCCACAGCGCTGGATGTTGCTATCCTCGAGACGGTTGTCGCTGCCCCCGA
>QHUY01000190.1 GCA_003223415.1 Gemmatimonadota bacterium | reverse complement strand
GTCGGGATCACGCTGCCGGCGCTCTGCGTGACGGTCTTGACGACCGGGATGACCCCCTTGCCAGCACTCTGCGTAGCGGTCTTCATCGCCGGGACGACCGCTTTGGCGGGCTCCCCCGTCGCGGTTTCGCTCGCCGGGGCAACCACCTTGGCTGGGCCTTCAACCCCCGATTCACTCGCCGGAACGGTGAGGCTTGGCACGCTCTCACCGGCTGGGACCGCGGGCACCGTGGCGGCCGTCCCGGCGCTGTTTAGCGCGGCGGCGACCGGAACGTCGGCGATCGCTGGGGCGGCGAGGAGCAGCATGAACAGGCCTGACAGAATGGCCGCCACGCAAGCAATCCGCTTCTCGGCAATCCGAGCCGAGGGATCGTGAGACTTGCTGAGCATCCTTCCTCGATGCCTAGAGTTGCCAGCGAAGGCTAACAGATTTGCGGGTAGGGCATTCTCGCAAATTGCGGAACCTCCACCCTCGCAAATTGCGGGCTTCGGCCAATAGCCCCGCGCGTCGACAGAACCGCTGGCAAACCGATACCCCGACCCTGCGGATCAGCGATGCAGCTGCTCCCTGATTGCCCACACGGCGCGCGAGGTAGTGTCGAAGACATCCCCAGTGGGAGGCGCCGGCGCGCGGGGCTCGCTGGCGAAATGCAGGTAATCCACGGTGAGGTACCCCGACGGCGTCGGGGTAGGTGCTCGACTCGCCCTCGGCGAAGGACTCGCGGTGCACACGGTGCTGGCTGTCGATCCACACCCGAAAGGGAAGGTTGCCAAGCGACTCACCTAGCTTCCCCGGGGCCTAGCCCACGCTCGATCCCGCGGCGGAGGGTCGAGCGTGGCGCGTGAGCCGCAAGGGAGGTCTTGAGCGGGCGTGGTGCGTCCTCAAGTCGTGCGACAGCGTCAAGAGGAAGCCGCGCATGATGTCGCCGGCGGGCGTCCACGCCTCCACGCCGTGGTGGCTGAGCGGATTGCCGCCGGCGTCCGAGAACCCGATCTCGATGTGCCCGTGCCCGAGCGTCGCGGCATCGCCGGTGTGTCCCATGACGGCGAGCGGCTGGCCGGCCGTCACGCGCTCGCCAGGGCGCACGAGGGCCAGGGCGACGTGGCCGTAGTAGATGTGCTGCCCCGCGAGCGTGCCGCGCGTGGCTTCGACCACGGGATAGTTGGGCCCGAAGCCCGCGGGATCGCTGGCGACGGCGCTGACGATCCCCGGCGTGATCGAGTACACCAGCGCTCCGTCGGGCGCGATCTCGATGTCGACCCCGTCGTCGGTGCGCCCGAGCTGGGCCATGTACTGCGTGTCGAGGGGGAGCGAGTAGCCCTTCTCGGAGCCGGTAGAGGCTAGGTCGCGCGCGAGCGAGCGAGCGCGGAGCAGAACCTCGGTCACGTACCAGTCGGCGTGGTTGTAGGCATAGATCGCCGCCGGCAGATCGGTCGACGCGCCACTCGCCTGCAGGTAGCGCGCCGCCGTGAAGATCGCGTCGAGCGGCGAGTAGGGGTTCAGCTTGCCGTCGTGATTGGCGTCGACTGCCCAGCGACTCCAGGTTTCGGGCATGAACTGCATCCAGCCAACGGCACCAGCGGAGGAGACGCTCAGGTTGCGCCCGTAGTCGGTCTCGATCTCGTTGATCCCCGCGAGCACCTGCCACGGGACGTCGTAGCGACGCCCGGCCTCCTCATAGATCGGGATCAGGTAGCCGGGGGGGTTGTCTTCTCCGAGTCCTTCAAGTCCCGGCGGCAGCCGGAAGAGAACCGGTGGGACTTCCGAGAAGTCGGGCGCCGGAGCGGTGGCCGCGGGGAGGTCCGCATCGGTTGGGGCGGCGCGGAGGCTGCCGGCGGGCCGTGCCTTGACTTTTGCATGGTGTGCCGAGAGGCCGCGGCGATGGCCGGCCCCTTGCCCGGGATGCCGTCTTGGATTCGCTGCCCCCTTGTCCGCGTGCGCCCCAGCCGGGCCGTTCCCCTTGGGGCGTGCTCGGAGCCGGCTCGGCGAGGACGTCGCGGTGCCGGCCGCGGATGTGAAGGGCTCTTCGGACACGGACAGCTTCACGACGTTCGGTTCTGCTCCGCTCGTCGTGGATTCACGCTTCGCCTGCGCCGGAGGTTCCCGCGCTTGTCGCGGTGCCGGTTCGCCGGTCCCGGCGGCCGGGGGTGCAGCGAGCGTTCCGGGAGTCGGTCCAGCCGGCTGCACGGGCTGCTTTTCGGGCGCGGGTTCCGTCGGCTTTTCCGCTTGTGGAGGGGACGGCCGTTCGGGCGCGGGCTCGACGGTAGTGCCCGAGCCGGGGGCTTCGGCGGCGAGCGCCCCGGGCGACAGCCACGCGGGCGCGAGGCAGAGCTGGCAGGTCACGACGAGCAGCAGCGCGCCGCGGCGCATGGCGTACGGCCAGACCGTTCCGATGCGCCCCCGCTCGGCGGGCTCCTGCCGCTGCAGCACACCGCTCGGCAGGGGCAGCGCGACCCGAAAGTCGTCGTACAGCTGCAGCGCAAACAGCGAGCACGGGTCGGATGAGAGCTCAGGCGGGACCGAGAAGATGCAGCGCCAGAGCCAATCTCCCGTGTCCCTTGCGGGCAGGCGACAGCTTGAAGAGAGGCGCGGCGAGTAGACCAGCTCGGCCGAGTCTCGCTCGACGATGAGCGTCGGGCGGGCCCGGCTGGGCAGCTCGAAGGGCACGCGCACGGACAGGCCGAGCAGCTCACCCGGGTGGCCAGCGCGAAGCTGCTCGAAGCGCGCCACCTGAAACTCTCCGGTGTTGAAGTCGGCGCGAGACCCCGCGGTCGCGGAAGGATGCCAAGACGGTGTCATCGGCTCAGCTCGTCGGAAGGCCGGCGAGGTGGGGGCCGAACAGCACGATCAGCGCGCCCAGTGAGAGGAAGGGACCGAACGGGATCGTCGTCTCGCGCGCCGCCAGGCCACCGCGCAGGAGCAGCAGCAGCGCGACCGGGAATACACACAGGAAGGCGACCACCACGGCGCCGAACACGCCCCAGCCGAGCCCAACTCCGATCAGCAGTGCCAGCTTGGCGTCGCCCATCCCCATCCACCTGCGCCCGAGCAGCGGCGGGATGCCCAGCACCACGGCCGCGAGCAGCCCGGCGAGCACCCACTCCTGAGCACGGTTCGGGAAGAGAGCGACTTGAGCGAGAAGCAGGATGGCGCTCGCCGGCAGGACGATCCGGTTGGGGATGATGCCGCGCTGGAGATCGAACGCCGATAAGACCACGAGCACGCCGGCCAAGCTGGCGGCCACGAGGGCGCGGTCAAGCGGAAGCGTGAG
>QHUY01000187.1 GCA_003223415.1 Gemmatimonadota bacterium | reverse complement strand
AACTGCGAACCGAGCCGCACCTTGGTCCTCCAAAGCAAGACGCCGAGTTCCCCGATCGGGAGCTCGGCGTCCGCCGCGTTGCCTCGAACTAGGCTACCCCCAACATTCTCCCCGAGCATGGCTGTGTCAAGACCGTGGCGCTCACAGCGTCGCCCGGTACCGCTCCCACTGTGCTTTCAGCTCTCGCATGAAGGTGATGAAGTCCGGATCGTCGCGGATGTTGGCGAGATTCGGGTCGTTCGCGAAGTAGGGGTAGCACGGCCAGCCCTCGTCCGCCGCGCGGTGTAGCCAGTGGAGGGCGGAGCTCGGTTGACGGAGAATCGCGTAGACGGAAGCGATGTTGTAGGCGGTGTGGTGGAAGTGAACGAACCCTGTTCCCGCTGCCACCGCCTCCCGGATATCCGCCGCCGCCCCGGCCGTGTCGCCCCGCTTCGCGCGGAGAATGGCCCGCGTGCTCCTGACCACACCACCCCGGTCCTCGTGATGGGCGCGCAGGTACGCTTCCATCAGGACGGATGCCTCTGCGTCTCTTCTCAAGTACAGCAATGCCCAGGCCGTCTGATAGGTCCACAATGCCGGATTGCTTTCCGGCCCCGACCGGCGGAAGGTCGCATAGCCGTCTCCGTACTCTCCTCGATAGATCTGGGCGATACCGATGCGCCGCTGCGCGTTGGCGTCGAATGGGTTGAGGGCCAGGGCTTTGCGGAACTCGGCGACGGCTTCGTCCAGCAGACCGATGTGCAGGTAGATCACACCTAGGTGCTGGTGCGCCTCGCTCAGGTTGGGGTTCAGAGCCAGCGCGCGTCGGTCCTCCTGGATCGCCTGTTCGTGAGGGAACGCGCCGGTGACATCCCATAGGAGAAGGCCCCGGGCCCAGTGGGCCTCGGCAAGATCCGGACTCAACTGCAGGGCCCGCTCCACGGCGACGAAGGCTTTCTCGCGAGCCAGAGTGTCGTCGGGCGCGAACTGCGAGAATCGGAGCCCGTAGGCGCGAGCGAGTTCTGCGTGGGCGGCCGCGAAGTCCGGGTCGAGCACGACGGCCCGTTCCAGCAACGCGATCGTAATGGAATCGTCTTCGCGTGTTTCGTGGCGGATACGAACTTTGGCGCGCAAGTAGAGCTCGTCCGCCGCCGGATTGCTGGTCGGTGGCGTCCGGAGTGCCCGCCGCTCCGTGGGTGACACCGACAGGCCCAGGGCGGCCGCAACGCTCCTGGCCGCGCTGTCTTCGATCGCGAACCGATCGCGCACCGACTCCTCGAGCCGCCCTGCCCAGAGCTGGTACCCGGACGCGGCGTCGATCAGGCGTAGGTCAACCCGCACGGTGTCCCCCGAGCGTTGCACGCCGCCTTCGATGACCGCGTCGACGTGGAGGTCGCGGACGACGTCGCGCAGCGGCCGAACGGTTCTCCTGAACTGCATCACGGCGCCGCGCGAGCTCACGCGGAGGGCGGTGATCCGGCCGAGATCGGTGATCAGCGCCTCGGTCATCCCGTCGGCGAACCAGCCCTGCAACGAGTCGCCCGAGAGATTCTCGAGCGGCAACACGGCGAGTGCGCGCCGGGGCAGCGGTCGCGGCCACACCCGACCACGCCAGCCGCCTGCGTTGACGGCGAGCAGGAGTCCCACGAGGCCGGCGCCGAGCGCGGCCGGCCAGAGGACCCGACGGCTGAGAGCTGGCGCCGCACCCGCCACGTCCCCGACCCCAGCCGCGGCGCGGCTCGGGAGCTCGACCGGCGCGGCCAGGTTCCGTCCGCGCACGGCCGTCATCAGGGCTTTGGTCTCGGCCGCGGGTTCCGTCTCGAGGTCTGCCGCGAGCCGCTTGGTGAACTCCTCGTAGGCTTCGACGGCGCCAGCGCGCTCGCCAAGGCGGTCGAGCAGCGTGATGAGCCGGCGCTGCAGGTCCTCGTCGTGCGGGGCGAGCTGGATCGCGCGCCGAGCCCACTCGGCTGCGCTGGGACCGTCGCCCTCCACCTCGCATTGCTCGAGGAGGCTCCGCGCGCCGCGTGCAGCCGCCTGTACCAACCGCGCTCGTTCGGTCTCCAGCCACCGCTCGAAGTCCGCGGCACCCGGAATGAAGAATCCCTCGAGCAGGTTTCCGCGATAGAGCTCGAGCGCCTCGGGCAACTGGCCCGCCGCTACGGCATCCTCGAACGCCGCGACGTCGCACCACAGGTGGTTAAAGTCGAGCCCGATCTCCTCGTCGCCGCGCGTCACGATCGCCAGCGCGCCGAGCGAATCGCGCAGCACGTACAGCGCCTGGCGGAGCGCCGCCCGGGCGTGCTCCACGTCGAGCTCCGGCCAGAAGAGGGCGAGCAGAGTGTCGCGGCGGTGCAGGCCACGCGGTCGAGCGGCGGCCAGGTAGGCGAGCAACGCGAGGCGCCGGGATCGGGTGAGGAGGCTCGTGACCTCGCGTCCCTCGGCGTCGGTGAGGTGCAGGATCCCGAGCAGCCGGAACTCGATCATGCGAGGCCCCTTCGGCGCTGACGGAGATAAGCATCACCATGACCGGTGACGCACCGGTCACGTCCTGGTGACGCGACCGGCCCAAAATAGCTCCGTCAACCTGCAAGGTACCGGTTGATTCAGGTCTGGGCAAACGACTCTAGGAGGTGTCCGATGAAACCGGTCGAAAGAAGCATCACCCTGCTACTGGCTTTCGTGGCACTGGTTCAGGCTTGCACGTCTGACAAGGGCGTTGTGGGGCCTCGAGCCTCGACGAGATTGACGGCCGACGCGGCGGAGGAGCAGCCGCAGTACGGGTCCTGGTCTGCGCCGGTCAACCTCGGCCCGGTAATCAACACAGCCGCGAACGAGCAGCACCCCGCAATCTCCAAGGACGGCCTGAGCCTGTACATCAGCTCCGACCGTCCGGGAGGGTTCGGCGGCACTGACATTTGGGTCTCGCAGCGCGCCTGCACTGATGCGGATGACGCTGCATGCGCGTGGCAGACGCCCGCGAACCTGGGCTCGAACATCAATTCCGCCGGCAATGATCTGGCCCCAACGTTCACCCCGGATGGACATCAGCTGTACTTCCACAGCACCGGACGGGGCGGCTGCGGGCTCGCGGACATCTTCCTCGGTCGACGTCACGACAAGCGCGACGACTTTGGCTGGGAGGCTGCGGAGAACCTCGGCTGCGTGGTGAACAGCTCCTACGCCGACGCCGGTCCGACGTACTTCGAGGACGAGGCGACGGGCGTCACGACCCTCTACTTCACTGTGCAGAATAACCCGCCGACCTCAGACCAGGGGTTTGACATCTACGCGAGCACGCGGATCGGGGACGAAGGGGCGTTCGGCCCGCCGGTGATTCGGCGCGACGGCCTGGAGATCTTCCTCTCTTCTGGGCGCCCGGGAGACGACGTGGTGGGCCGTTCTGCCGGTAGCGAGGACCTCTGGGTGTCGACGCGCGCGACGACGAGCGACGTCTGGTCCCCGCCGGTGAATCTGAATCTGGTGAACCAGCAGCTTGGCGGCCCGCCCATCAACAGCGCGGCCTTCGACGGCGCGCCTGCGCTGTATTTCGACGGCACCACACTCTACTTCTTCTCGGAGCGCCCGGGCGGCTTCGGGAAGAGAGACCTGTACGTGACCACGCGCGCACGCCTCGGTGGCCCGGACGTGGCCGAGGACGCCGGGGTCGAGACGCACCACAACGGACAGGGTCACGGGAAGGAATAGCGATCACGACGGCGGGCGCGCGACCCGAGCACCCGCCGTTGACCCCGTAGGTCCGCCGGTTACCTTCCAAGCCTGAGATGAGCCGGCCCCCCCCCGGACGCACCACCATCCTGGACGCCCGCGCCTTGTCGCGGGCGCTTCAGCGTATGGCGGTCGAAGTGCTCGAGCTGGCCCACGGCACCGACGATCTCGTCCTCATCGGCATCCAGCGGCGCGGCGTCGAGCTGGCCGAGCGGATTGCCAAGCTCATCGAGAAAGAAGAGGGCGTGCTCGTGCCCCGCGGCGCCCTCGACATCACCCTGTACCGCGACGACCTCGAGACCGTGGGCCCGAAGCCCGTGATCGGCGAGACGCGCATCCCGGGCGACCTCTCCGGCAAGCACGTGGTGATCGTGGACGACGTGCTCTACACCGGCCGCACCGTGCGCGCCGCGCTCGACGAGCTCGCCGACTTCGGCCGGCCCAAACGCATCTCGCTGTGCGTGCTGGTGGACCGCGGCGGGCGCGAGCTGCCGATCCAGCCCGACATCGTGGGCAAGCAGGTGAAGGTCAACTCGAACGAGCGGGTGGACGTGCTAGTCGAGGAGATCGATGGGAAGGATCAAGTGGAGCTGGTGGCGGGGAGTCGCTCGTGAACGCGCGAGTGAACTCGCGGCTCGGCGCCTGCCGCTCAAGCGGCTTCAGCCGTAGCAGCCGAGTCGCGGCTTCAGCCGCGGACCGGGGAGCCGGCGGATGACCGCCGTCCTGGGCAAGGACCTGGTCGGCCTTGAGCACCTCTCGGCG
>QHUY01000186.1 GCA_003223415.1 Gemmatimonadota bacterium | reverse complement strand
CAGCACCGTACGGGTGCGCTGATCGAGCGGCATTTCGAAGCGCAGATCGAGCTGGTACTCGGCGTGATCGAGGCCCTGGCCCATGAGCGTGAACCCCTGGTGCGACGGGCTCGCCGCGTCGACTTCGATCTCCGCCAAGGGCTCGTACTCGGGCCGCTCCATTGCAACCTCCGGTTCCGGTGAGAGATATGCCCTGGACCGGAGGTGTCAAGCCGAGCCCCGTGGCGCGCCGCGCCCCTTCCAGGGGGCACTAGATTTCGCTGGGAGGCGTGAGACAAACCGTGGGGCGACGCGGAATTAAGGAGTATCGGGCGCCGGAAGCCCTGGCGCTGATCGCGGCCGACCGCGAGCACGTGCCTTTGGTGTGCCCCTCGTGCGGGACGCGGTCGATCGTGCGGTCGCCGCGGCGCCGGGGCGTCCGGGTCCTGGCGGCGCCGGAGCGCGTGACGCTGGAGCGCGTGACGCTCACGTGTCAGAGCTGCGGCCGCCACGCGTCCTACATTCAGCGGGGCGGGGAGCCGCCGCGCGACGAAACGATGGACCCGCACCAGGTGCGGGCCTAGGACAGGAGAGCTAGCCCCTCGTGGCAGGCGACGCGATACAAATGATGGGGACGGTCAGCGCAGTGCTCCCCAACACGACCTTCCGGGTGAAGCTCGAGAACGGGCACGAGGTGCTCGCCTACGTGTCGGGCAAGATGCGCAAGAACTACATCCGGATTCTGCAAGGAGACCGGGTGGCGGTCGATCTCTCGCCGTACGATCTCACGCGCGGTCGAATCACGTACCGATACAAGTAAGGAGAAACGTAAAGGGCCGGGAGCAACCCCGACCCTTTACGATTCTCCTCGACGCGTTTCCTAGACGTCTTTACTCGACGACTTTCGTCGTCTAGAAGAACAGCATGAACCCAGCGGACACGTCGGTCTGCTTGGCCCCCGACGGGGTCCCGGCGAAGATACCCTCACTCTCACCGGTGGTGCCTTCCTGCGTTCCCTCCAACACGAACTTCAGAGACCTCGTCCACTGGTGGTAGATCCCGACGGTATAGGAGTACAGGTTCGACGTGACATTCTCGTCGCCGTCAGCATCCGTACTGTGCTTGAGCCTGCTGAAGCCCCAGCTCCCGCCCACGGTGGTCTTCGGGCCGATCTTGTACGTGAGCTGGACGTAGCCGCCGTCTGACTTGTGCCCCTTCGTCGGGTCAAGTGTTCCGATCTCGTCGCCTGAGAAGATGAAGGTCGTGCCGAGGGCCTTGCCGATGTAGCCAGTTACCACGACCGAGAGGTCGGAGAGGTCGCCCTTGACGCCCGCCGCGGCGCCGAACGAGCTGATGGAGGTGCTGGCGGGCGGTGCGGTCGAGGTGGTCTGCCACAGGCCGTCCACCCAGAACATGTAGTTATTCTTGCCCGACTTCCCTTTGTACGTAAACTCCGCCTCGAGCCGCGGAACCTTCGTGAATGTGTACGGGCTCGCGGCGAAGATGCCGCCCAGGATGCTCGGCTGGAAGATGCCGACGCTGACCTGCGCCTCCCCCGGCTTGGTGCTGTACGTCACCTGGGCGTTGAAGTTCGGGTAGAGGTAGCCGTAGCCGATGCGGCCCAGGGTCGTGCCGCCGCCCTGCCCGCCGCCGATGCCCACCGCGCCGACGCCAAACAGCGTCATGTCGTTGAGGATGGCCTGGCGCCCAAACAGGCTCAGCTCACGACCGGCGAGGATCTGCGACCCGTCCTTGAACCCGACGGTCAGGTACACCTGGCGCATGTCGATCTGGGCGCCCGCGACGATCCCGCCCACGAATATGTCGTGGGCTTGTCCGCTGTTCTGAATCTGCGGCGCGAAGCCGATATGGATGCCGAGATTCAGCCCGGCCTCTTTACCCTTCGCCTCGAACGTGGCGAACGCTGGGAGCAGCCCCGTGCGGATGCTTGAGTTCGTGGCGTCGCCGGCCGTAGTGTTCTCCTTGGAGAACACCCAGAACACGTTCACGTTCCCGGCGAACGTGAACGTCCAGCCGTTGGACATCTGCATCGTCAGGCCTTGCGCGTTGGCGGTGGCGCTGACGCCCAACGCCAGACCCAACAACAACAGCGTGAGACGCTTCATACGAGAATCCCTCCTTGGGAGTTTACCTGCTCAATCCTTCCGCTCGTGCCCTGCGAGGCGCCGCTGCAATCCGCCGACGCCAGGTAAGCCCGAGTGGGAGCGTGCTCCTCCCACCAGTAATGCTCGCGTGGCTTCTCACCTACGACAGTTGTGACTCAAAGGGAAAGCGCGTCCACCTCCTCGTGAGAGCGAGTCGATCGTGCTGCTCAACGCCTGGGGCCTTCCGCACGAGCCCACGCCAGCGTTTTGCGCTGCACACCCGCTGCCGCGGGCTAATGTTTGCCCGCAGGAGTGGCCGCCAGGGACGGCTGCCGAACTGATCCCGAAACCTCAAGGCGAATCCACATACCGGCCGCCCCATGGCCCGGAACCCCGCAAAATATTAGGTAGGACCCCCCCTTATCCGCAATGAACCGCAGGTCGTCGCGCCCCTCGGACGGGAGCCCCTCGGCCAGCCGGACGGTGACGGCGCGGGGAAACGCGGGCGTAACCGGCTGCGTGGGCAGAGGATGCGTGTCCTCGATCACTTCGGCCGAATGCGGCAGCATGCCGTCGTGATTGCGGAACTGCATCACGACGGTCCAGCCCAACGGGACCGTGAGGGTCAGCTCGCCGTCCCGGAAGCCGTTGAAATTCAGCGCCCCGTTCGCTCCCGTCAGGCCCGCGATGAGCTCGAACGTGGCGGTTCGCGTGACCGTATCGGCCTGCAACCAGGATGAATCGACAATAGGAGTCGCGACGGCGCGCTCGGACTGCGCGCCTGCGGTGACCGGGAGAGCGGCGCCGCTCGCCAGAGCGAGCATGCCGGCAAC
>QHUY01000185.1 GCA_003223415.1 Gemmatimonadota bacterium | reverse complement strand
CGCTCACGACCGAGCCCACGAAGGTCCTCGTCTCGAGCGCCGGCGACGTCGCCCACATGACCGGGAGCTACCGGTTCGGCATGGACGGCCCCAAAGGACAGCGCATCGAGGACGTCGGGAAGTATGTCATGACGTGGACGAAAGTGAACGGTGAGTGGAAGGCGACCCTCGACATCTTCAACAGCGACAAGCCGGCTAGGTAGGGGTCCCGGGCGGAAGTAGCCCGAGGGAGCGCTTACTCCGTCACCACGGCAAACTCTCTACGACGGCGAGCGGCTTACCTGCTTGCAATCGCCTTCCGGGCGACCGCCAGCTCCGGGCGATCACCGTCCGCCTTGGCCATCAGGTCCAGAAACTCCCGGTACCTGGCGCGCGCCGTCGTAATGTCGCCCGCTTGTTCCGCGGCCCGCGCGAGCCCGAAGAGACTGCGCGCCCGGCCCGGCGCCTGGCGCAGCGCCGCTTCGTAGGCGCGCGCCGCGTCGGCTGGCCGGTTGAGCTCGAGCAGCAAGTCGCCGAGCAGCTCGCGCGCGGGGAGCACGGCGCCCGGGGTCACCGGGTGTTTCTGGGTGACGTCCTCGATGTCCGCAGCGGCCGTGGCCCGGCGGACCGCCTCGGCGGGGTCGCCCGTCGCGCGAGCGAGCCACGCCCCAGCGGCGAGCCGCTGGATCTTCACCTGGCCCGCCCAATACGCCTGTTGGCCGCCGGCCGCGCCAAGCGCCTGCTCGATCTCTCCCAGCGTCGCGACGTCCGCGCGGGCGAGCGCCGTGTCGCCGCCGCGCGCGGCGCCGATGGCGCGGGCGAAATGCGTGATCGCCTCAGCCGCGCGCCACTCGGGAGCCGGCCGCACCACGAGGTGCGTGGCCTCGTCCCAGCGGCCGCGTTCCAGCGCGTAGCGCGCGGGGATCGCGGCGAGCGCGTAGGCGTTCGGGAGCGAGCCGACGGGATACCCCGCCGTAATGCCCGCCGCCTCGTCCACGATCCGCTTCGCGGCCGCGTCGCGCCCCGTCTGCAGGGAGGCATAGACCAGGTAGTCCCACGCGTGGCCCCGCTGGTCCCACAGGGCGTTCAGGTGACGCTCCTCCTCGAACTGGCGCGCCGCCTCCGCTGAGCGGATGTTCGATGCGATGTCCTCGTCCCACAGGCCCAGCCGCGTGAAGATGTGCGACGGCATGTGCTGTGCGTGCGGCACGTCGGGAGCGATCTGGGCGTAGCGGCGCGCGGCGTACAGCCCGAGCCGTGCCAGCTGCGGCACGTCGTTCGTGTGAATCAGGTAATGCGCGAGCCCCGGATGGTCGGGCTCAGCCTTGAAGAGCGGCTCGAGGATCGAGTCAGCGCGCTTCTGAAACGCAAACGTCGTGTCGGTGGCGTTCGCCTGACCCAGGGCGATGAGCGACAGCGCGTAGAAGATCCTCGCTTCGCGGTCCCGGGGATTGCGGCGCCGGACGCCATCCATCGACTGCGAGTAGATGGCGAGCCGGGCTTTCGCATCAAGGGTCGCGTACTCGGCGTAATAGCTGCGGATGGCGCCAAGGTAGTCGCGCTCGCGCGGCGTCCTGGCGAGAGCGAGGCCCCGGTCCGCCGCCGCGAGGCCAGCCCCGAGCTCGGCCGGCGCGGGTGCGGTCCACAAGGGGTGCAGGATCGCCATCGCCTGCCCCCAGTACGCCATCGCGCACGTCGAATCGGCGGCGACCGCGTCCTTGAACGCGTCGCCCGCCTTCTCGTACCAGAAGGAATGCAGCAGCGCCACGCCGCGCTCGAAGCTTCGCTGCGCTTCCGTGTTGCACGACACCGGGAAGCGGACGCGGCCCACGTGCTCGACGTGCTGCTCGTGTCCCTCTTGCGCCGCCAAGCCGCTCGTGGCGACGAGCGCCAAGGTCAAAGCGAATGGCGATCTCATCGTTGCCTCCGGGATTTGGCCTGGCATCAATGTGCAATGTTGACAGCGGGATGCCAGAGCGTATCGTTGCCGTCCTCTCCGACACGAGGCCTTATGCGCCCCATGCACGACCTGCTACGACTCGGTCTGATCGCTCTCACCGCCGCGGCCGGCGCCTGCGTGCAGCGGGCAGACCTGGCAACGGAAGAGCGAGTCATTCGGGACCTCGACAAGAAGTGGGTGCAAGCGGTTGCTGCGAGGGACACGACAGCCATCGCCAACGTTTACGCCGAGGGTGCCGACCTCTTGGCCGCAGGCGCGCCGCGCGCCAGCGGCCGCGCCGCGATCCGCCAGGCCTGGGTCGGCTTCCTTAAGACCCCGAAGCTCGTCCTCACCTTCGAGCCCACCAAGATCACGATAGCCAGCTCCGCCGACATCGCCTACGAGAGCGGCTCGTATCATCTGGGGTATGACGTCGCACCCAAGGCCAAGCGGGTCAAGGGGAAGGCCGTCAAGAGCCGGCGCGTCGAGGACACGGGCAAGTACGTGGTGGCGTGGAAGAAGGTGAACGGCGAGTGGAAAGTGCAGTACGACATCTTCAACAGTGATAAGCAAGGGATGTAGGTGTGAGACGATGAGGTAGACGCCAAGACGCCGAGACGCCGACCACTCGGCGTCTGGGCGCCTCGGCGTCTACCCGAGCGTCTCGCCGTCTCGCCTCTTCGTCCAGAAGAGGTAAACCGGCACGCCCAACGCGATCAGTCCCGCTCCGATAGCCGCGTTCCCAGGGTTCGCCCGCACCGCGCTCAATACCACGTACACCGCTGCGAGCACGAACAACCCCGGCGTCCATGGATAGCCGGGTACTCGGAATGCCGCGGCGGGCGCGGGGTCACCGCCCGACCTGTCGCGCGCTCTGTAGATGAACAAGCCCGCGACGGTCAAGCCGAAGAAGATCCAGTCCCCGAAGGCGACGTAGTCCACGAGCTGGCCGAAGGTCCCGGACACGGTCAGCACGACGGCCCACCCGGCCTGCACCAGGAT
>QHUY01000090.1 GCA_003223415.1 Gemmatimonadota bacterium | reverse complement strand
AGCTGCGGACGCTGGCTGGGTGGTTGGGGCTCGAGGCGGTTGTCGTTGGGAAGCGCGGGGACTTCGCGCGCGCTCTCGCTGCCGCGGCAGCTCCGCTCTAGGCGGCGTTCATCCCTGCAACGCAGCGCCCCTTGCGGCGTTTCGCGTTGCCACTCCCCGATAAACAGGCTACGTTCAGCCCCCGCCGACCCGACGGGTCACAGCCCCTTTTCACCTCAGGAGCCTCGCATGCGTCCCATCCTTCTCTTCTCCGCCGTCGCTTTCGCCGCCGGTGCCACACCAGCCAGTGCCCAGAATCCTCCATCCACTCCAGCCCCCGCCGTTCAGGCGCAGCGGGCAGGCATCAAGCTGTCGGACGTCGCCGGCACGTGGGAAGGCAAGTCCATGGTTGGCCCGAAGGACAGCGTGGTCGTGACGTACATGATCACCGCCACCGCCGACCCCAAGGGCTGGGCCATCACCTTCCCGGGCCGCCCGGGACAGACGGTGACCACCCGCACCACCAGTCACTACACAGGTGACACGGCGACCGGGACCTTCGAGGCACACTACGCGTCCGGAGACGTCATCCGGGGCAAGGTCGTCGCTACGCGCAAGAAGTAGACACCTGCGGAGGGCCTTATGTCTCGCATCACTCGTGGTGGCGTCATCGCGGCCGCCGTCTGCCTCAGCCTCGCGGCTCCGGGCGCATCCGCTCAGACCCGGGCCGACAGCCTGGCGCTCGACAGCCTTCGCGCCGCGCTGCAGAAGTATCAGGATCCCTATGTCGCCGTCAACGACGGCTACTTCTCCACGGTGGGCTGCGTGGACATCGAACGGCCCGGTGCGCCGGGGCACGTGGCCTACCAGCCCGGTGGCATGGGCATCCACTTCCTGAACATGTCGGTCGTCGGGCCCGTCCCCGACCCTGCCCACCCACCGGTTCTCATTTACGAGCCAGACGGCGCCAAGCTCCGCCTCGTCGCCGCCGAGTGGTTCATCCCGCTCGCCACCGGCGTAAAGGGGCGGCCGCAGCTTCTCCACATGCCGTTCGACGGCCCGATGGAAGGCCATATGCCGTTGATGCCGATGGACCTCCACCACTGGGACCTGCATGCGTGGCTCTTCAAGCCGAATCCGCGTGGGATGTTCAACGCCACGAATCCGAACGTGAAGTGCGGCGGCTACTCCTACCGACTCGTCGAAGAGGCGCCGAAGCTCGTGCCCGTACCACAGCCATGACGGCGAGACTCACAGGGAGCTGAGCCTTGAAGATCGGGAAAGACGTAGTCCTGGTGACGGGGGCCACCGGCCAGCAGGGCGGGGCCGTGGCCCACGAGCTGCTGGCGAAAAAGCACCGGGTGGCGGTGATGACCCGCAAGCCAGACAGCCCCGCCGCCCAAGCCCTGGCCAAACGGGGCGCGAAGGTCGTCAAGGGTGACCTCGACGATCCGGCCAGCCTCGAGCAGGCTCTGGGTGGCGTCTGGGGCGTCTTCGCCGTCCAGAACACCTGGGAAGCCGGCGTGGAGAAGGAAGAAGCGCAGGGCAAACGGATCGCCGAGCTCGCCAAGCGCCGGGGCGTGGAGCACTTCGTATACAGCTCGGTAGGGTCGGCGCACCGGAAGACCGGGATCCCCCACTTCGACAACAAATGGCGGGTCGAGGAAACCGTGCGTCGCCTTGGCTTCCCGTCCTACGTCGTCATCCGGCCGGTGTTCTTCATGGAGAACTGGATCTCGGGGTGGTTCAAGCCCGGCATCGACCAGGGGAAGCTGATGATCGGGCTCAAGCCGGACACCGTGGTGCAGATGATCGCGGTCCGGGATATCGGCCAGTACGGCCGCCTGGCGTTCGAGAAGCACGTCGAGCTGCAGGGCCGGGCGATTGACATCGCCGGGGACGCGCACACCATGCCGGAGACCGCGCGGATCCTGAGCCAGGCCGCCGGGCGCACCATCACGTTCCAGCCAGTGCCGATCGCCGAGGTCCGGAAGGCGAGCATGGATTACGCTCTGATGCTCGAGTGGTTCGATCGCGTGGGGTACGACGTGGACATCCCGGCTGTCGCGAAGGAGTACAGGGTGCGGCCGACGACCCTGAAGGAGTGGGCAGGGAAGATCTCCTGGCCCTGAGTCCCTAGGGCCGTCACACGGTGAAGTAGAACGTGGCCCCCCGCTCGACCGCCCCCTCGGCCCACACCCGGCCACCGTGCCGGCTGATGATGCGGCGCACCGTCGCGAGCCCGACCCCCGTGCCCTCGAACTCGCCCGGGGCGTGGAGGCGCTGAAACGCCACGAACAACTTGTCGGCGTAGGTCATGTCGAACCCGGCCCCGTCGTCACGCACATAGTACGCCAGCCTCGCGTCGTGCTGGGTGACCCCGAATTCAATGCGCGCCCGAGGATGCTTGGCGGTGTACTTCCAGGCGTTGCCGAGCAGATTCTCGAGTACTAGGCGGAACAGTCGGAGATCACCGCTGATCTCGAGTCCTGAGGCGATGACGAACTCCACCTGGCGCTGCGGATCGCTCCGCTGCAGGTCCGCGGCGATGCTTTGGGCGATACCGCTCAAGTCGACGGGCTCCCGGCGCATCTCGGCACGGGTCACCCGCGACAGCTTCAGCAGGTCGTCGATCAGCGTGGCCATCTGTTGGCTGCTGGCCCGCACGCGCTGCAGGTACTGTTGGCCGGCAGCGTCCAGCTTCCCGGCGTAGTCCTCGAGCACTGCCTGGCTGAAGCCGTCGATGCTCCGCAGCGGCGCCCGGAGGTCGTGCGACACGGAGTAGGCGAACGTGTCGAGCTCGGCGTTGGCCGCCTCGAGGTCCGCCGTGTAGCGCTTCAGCTTGTCCTCGGCTTCCTTCCGCTGAGTGATGTCCCGCAGAAAAGCCGTGAAGACGTACCTCCGGCCGACGGTCAGCGGGGAGATCGTCAGCTCCACTGGGAATTCCACCCCGCTGCGCCGCACAGCAGTGATTTCGATCACCCGGTTCAAGACCGGGCCTTCGCCCGTGGCCAGGAAATGCTTCAGACCACGGCGGTGAGCATCGCGATGCTGCGCCGGAATGATGGTGTCAGCCAGTGGTTGCCCGATCGCTTCCTCGCGGGACCATCCGAACATGTCCTCGGCATGGCGGTTCCACTCGTTGATCACCCCGTCCTGATCGATCGCCACAAACGCGTCGTACGCCGCATCCACGATCCGCCGCGCGTATTCCTCGCCCGCCCGCAGCACCTCTGCCGCCCGGCGTTGCTCGGTCAGGTCGCGCGTGACCTTCGCGAACGCCACCAGAGTCCCGGCTTCGTCCCGCATAGCCGCGAGGACGACGTTCGCCCAGAAGTAGGAACCATCCTTGCGGACGCGCCAGCCCTCGTCCTCAGCCCGCCCTTGCGCGGCAGCAGCCTCGAGTTCTCGACCAGGCTTGCCTGCTTCCACGTCCTTCGGAAGAAAGAAGCAGGAAAAGTGCCGACCGAGAATCTCCTCGGCGTTGTAGCCTTTGATCCGTTCGGCACCGGCGTTCCAGCTCGCCACGCGTCCCTCAGGATCGAGCATGAAGATCGCGTAGTCCTTGACAGTCTCCACCAGCAGGCGGAATCGCTCCTCGTACCCAGGGAGAGCCGGTGTCGCTGCCGCATGCCGAGAGTCTTGAGAGGGAACGCGCTTGCGGGAGGTCATAGGGCTACAATACTACCTACTCACCCGTCAGCATTCTTCGCCTCAACGCCGCCACGCGCCGCCGCACGGTGCCGTCGTAGATCCGGTCGCCCACGCGCACCATGATCCCGCCCAGGATGCGCGGGTCGGCGCGGAAGTGAGCCCGCACCTCCTTGCCGATCGCCTTGGCCAACCGCTCGACGATCTGCGCCTCGAGCTGGTCGTCCGCCTCGTCGACGAGGGTCACACCGGCGTGGACCCGGTTCAGCCTCACGTCGAGCAGCGCTAGGTACTCCTGCGCGATGTCGACGAACAGCCCTTGCCGGCCGCGGCGCACCACCGCCTGCAGAAACCGCACGAACTCCGGCGGCGCGCTCCCGGCCAGTGCCTCCTCGAGCAGTTTCGCCTTCACGCCCTTGGCGACCCGCGGCGACTCGAGCACCACCGCGATCCGCTCAGCCGCCTGCACCGCCCCGGCCACGGCGTCGATCAGCCGGCCGTACAGCACCACCTGCTGCGTCGCCGCAGCCGCCGCCAGCAGCGCCTCGGCGTAGTTGCGGGCGATCGTGGCGTTCTTCATTGCCGCTTCTCGAGACTGGCCAGATACTCGACCACCAGCTTGCGGTTCGCGGCCGAGTCGAGGTTCTGCTCGATCACCTTGGAGGCCGCGGCGATGGAGAGGTCCACCGCCTCGCGCCGCAGGGCCAGCAGCGCCTTCTCCTTCTCCTCCTCGATCTCCTTGCGCGCCCGCTCCAGCAGCTGCTCCTGCTCGGCCCGGGCCCGCTCCAGGATCCCCTGCCGCTCCTTCTCAGCCAGCGCTTGCGCGCGTGCGATGATCTCCTGGGCCTCACCCCGGGCATTCCCCAGGGTCTTCTTGTGCTCCTCCAGCAGCCGCGCCGCCTCCGCACGGGCCCGCTCGGCCTCGTCCAATTGCTGCTGGATCCGCTTCTCCCGGTCTTCCACGGACTTGAGGATCGCCGGCCACCCGAACTTCCACAGCAACGCCAGCAGGAGCAGGAAGACGACGACGGTCCAGAGGATCACGCCGGGGTTGATGGAGAAGGGCGTGAAGGCCGGGCCATCGGCCTCCCGGAGCAGCACCACCAGCAGAGCCGGCATTACCGGATGAGTTTGAAGAGCAGCGCGAACACCAGCGCCGCCAGCCCCACGCCTTCAATCAGCGCCGCGGTCAGGATCATGGCGCCGCGGATGTCACCCGAGGCCTGCGGCTGACGCGCGATCGCCTCCACCGCCTGGCCGCCGATGCGGCCGATGCCGAGCCCCACGCCGATCACGGCGAGACCGAGCCCGAGCCCGGCGCCCAGCAGCGAGTTTGCGTTCTTCGCGACCGCTTGGGCGGAGTTCAACGCTGTGGTGTCAGCCTGCTGGGCCACGTTCAGGAGCAGCGTCACCATGTCGTGCATGTCATTCCCCCCCCCTCGGCGCCTCGGCGCCTCGGCGTCCACGTATTAGTGTTCGTGCCGCATCATCCCGATGAAGACCGACGTCAGGAGCGCAAAGATATACGCCTGCAGGAACGCCACCAACAGCTCGAGCAGCATCATGAACAGCACGAACGCCACCGAGCCCACCGCCACGCCCCAGCTGGCGAAGATGAAGATGAGGCCGAGTAGCGCGAGGATCACGAAGTGCCCGGCGGTCATGTTGGCGAAGAGCCGCAGGCACAGCGCGAACGGCTTCACCAGCTTCCCGATCAGCTCGATCGGGGTCATGATCGCCAGCATCAGCGCCGCCAGTGCCCCCGTCATCCCCGGGGGCACGAAGAAGATCGTCGTCAGATAGCCCTTGAGGCCCAGCGCGACGATCCCCGAGATCTCGATCGTCAGGAAGGCCATGAGCGCCAGGGCGCCCGTCACCGCCAGGTTCCCGGTGGGCGTCGCCCCCCAGGGGAAGAGCCCCAGCAGATTGCAGTAGAGGATGAAGAAGAAGAGGGTGAGGATGTAGGGCGCGAACTTCTCGCCGCCGTGGCCGATGTTGGCGATGGCGACGTCGTTGCGGACGAACAGCACCATCGCTTCGATCGCCGCCCCGAAGCCGCGCGGGGCCTTTCCTTCTTGATGACGCCGCTCCACCTGCCGCCCCGCGAGCCGGATGGTGAGAAACACGAGCAGCGCCGCGAGGCCCATGAAGACGACGTGCTTGGTGGGAGAGACGTCGATCCCCACCACGCGCCAGCCGGTCGGCAGATGCCACTCCCCGAGCCCGAACGGCAGCTCCACCACGTGACTGTCGGACGTGTGGGCGAAGATCATGGCACCGATATCGGGGGGGGGGGCCTGGGTCATCGCAGAAACCTGGTCTCCGTAAAGAGCAGCGGCAACAGCACGCCGAGATAGCCGAGCGCCGCGGGGAGGAGGGCGAGCCGGTCGCGGTGCGTCGCGCTCACCGCGAGCAGGATGCCGAGCATCAGGGCCCGGATCCCCATGCCGCCGAGCCAGCGGCCCATGAAGACGGGCTGCGAGGCCGTCATCGCGGGTCGCAGCAGCGCCACCGCGGCAGTCTGGGCGACCATGGCGAGCGCACCCCCGATCCCTGCCGCCCGCCCCCCAAGCACGACCGCCACCGCCACCAGTCCCACACCCACCGCGATCAGTAGGACGTAAGGCCTCACGCCTTACCCTTCCCCTTTCCCCCTTCCCCTTTCTCCGCCTCCGTCTCCCGCTTCACCCGGTAATAGATGTTCATGAACCCGCCGAAGCCGCCGAGGAAGCCGCCCGCGATCGCGAACAGGGGGCGCGTGTGCAGCCAGCCGTCGAGCGCCCAGCCGGCGGCGCCGAACAGCAGGATCGCGAAGGCGAAGGTGAACCCCGTCGCCACGTATTCATAGCCCTGGCCGAAGCCGCGGGCTGCAGGATCCTGCTTGTCCCCGGGCATGCGTCGCGCGGTAACTTAGGTGCTTGTGAAAAATTTCGCAAGCAAACCCTCACCCGGGCGCCAAAGCCGCAACTTTATGTGGCGCTTGGGAGTATGATGTGATAATCTTCGCCCTTCATGACCCCGACCCAGTCCCCATTCCCCAGTCCCCAGTCCCCGTCGTTGGGGGATGTCGAGCTCCTCGAGCGCCTCGGCGTGGCGCGCGCCGACCTGCTCGTCCAGGTCTCCCGCCGCATCGTGGGCCAGAAGGACATCGTGGACGGCATCCTCACCGCCGTGTTCGCGGGCGGCCACGCGCTGCTCGTCGGCGTGCCGGGGCTCGCCAAGACCCTGATGGTTCAAACCACGGCCCAGGCGCTGGACCTCAAGTTCTCGCGCATCCAGTTCACCCCCGACTTGATGCCGGCCGACATCACGGGCACGGAGATCATCGAGGAGGACCAGGCGAGCGGCAAGCGCAGCTTCCGGTTCGTGCGCGGCCCCGTATTCGCCAACATCGTGCTGGCCGATGAGGTGAACCGCACCCCCCCCAAGACGCAGGCCGCCCTGCTGCAGGCGATGCAGGAGCATCAGGTGACGGCCGGTGGCCAGACGCACGCGCTGCCGAGCCCGTTCTTCGTGCTGGCGACGCAGAACCCGATCGAGCAGGAGGGGACCTATCCCCTGCCCGAGGCCCAGCTCGACCGCTTCATGTTCGAGCTGCGGGTCGGCTACCCGTCGCAGGCCGAGGAGGAGGCGATCGTCGAGGCGACGACGGCCGATGTTTCGGCCGAGGTGACGCCCGTGCTGACGGCCGAGGACGTGTTGGCGCTGCAGCACCTGGTGCGGCGCATTCCGGTTACCAAGGCGCTGGTAGGGGCGGCGGTGGGGCTGGTGCGGCGCACCCGGCCGGCGGACCCCGCGGCGCCGGCCTTCATAAAGGAATACATCTCGTGGGGAGCCGGCCCGCGGGCGTCGCAGTATCTGGTTCTCGGGGCCAAGGCGCGGGCGGCGCTGGACGGGCGGCCGCTGGCCGACTACGACGATCTGCGGGTGGTGGCGCCGCTGGTGTTGACCCACCGGTTGGTGATCAACTTCGCCGCCGAGGCCGCGGGGCGGGCGGCGGCGGACATCGTGGAGGAATTGGTGCGAGGCACGAGGTGGGACTCCTGAGAATCCTACCGGTGTTGGGCGTCATGGTCGGCGCGCTGTGCGCATGCGATCCGGCGCGCGGGCCGGTTCAGCCACTCCTTGCGGGCACCTGGGGTGGGGACAACGCCGGCCTGATCGCGACCGACTCGAGCGCCCACGTCCACATCGGGTGCACGGCCGGGGATGTCGAGGGGGCGCTGCAAGTGGGCCGGGACGGCCGGTTCGACGCGGCGGGCCGCTACAACGTCACGCTGTACCCGGTGGCCCGCGGCCCCGATCACCCTGCCCGTTTCAGCGGTCAGATCGCCGGGATGGTGATGACCCTGACGGTAACGCTCACCGATACGGCGGTGACACTCGGCCCTGTGCAGCTCGTTTTCGGGAAGGAGCCGCGGATGGGTGTCTGTCCGATCTGCCGGCGGCCGACCCACTAAGCTGTTGATTCCTACGTTTCCCTCCGCGTTAGAAGCAGGTTAATTCCTTCTCCCGGAACGTGTTGACAACTGGTTGAACACCGCCTCTTATTGTTCCATCCGGGAACGATTCAGCCAGTCATTTCCATGCCTCACCACCACCTTTCCACGCTTGGCGTCCCGCTGCTCCGCAGCGATGCCGGCGAGAATGTCCGCTTCCGCACCAGGAAGCATTTGGCGCTGTTGATCCGGCTGGCGGTCGAGTCGGGCAAGCGCCTCAGCCGCGACTACCTGCAGGAGCTCCTGTGGCCCGAGGTCCCCACGCACCTCGCCCGCCATTCCCTCGCCCAGGCGATCTCCGTGCTGAAGGCCAAAGTCGGGCCCGACCACCTGGTGATCCAACGGGCTACCGTCGTGCTGGTCGAGGGAGCCGTCGATGTCGACATCCATCGGGTGGGGACGGAAAACCTCGAGGTGCGTGGGCGGTTCCTCGAGGGGTTCGAGGTTCCCGGCGTGCGCGCCTTCGAACAGTGGAAAGACGAGTGGCACGCGAGACTGGCGCCGAAGATCCGAGACACGCTGGTTCGCCAGATGGACGCCGCGCGCCGCATCGGGGATTTCGAAACCGTCGAGCGACGAGCCCAGATCCTCCTCGATCTGGACCCGACGAGTGAGGACGGTGTTCGGGGCCTGATGGAGGCCCGGGCGTACGTCGGCGACCGGAGCAACGCCCTCAAGGCGTTCGGCCGGTATGAAGCCCTGCTCGCCGAAGAGTTCGCCGCCAAGCCCTCCGCCGACCTGGTGCGCATGACGGACCTCCTGCGGGAGGGGCGGCGGTCTACGCCCCGGCCCTGTGTCGCTGAACAACCCGTCGCCCAGCTGCCGCCACGGCGGTTCGAAGGCGAGTTCCTCATCGGCCGGGAGCGCGAGTTCAGCGGGCTGTACGACGCCTGGGTGGACGTGCGGGGCCGCGCCCCCCGTGTCGTCGTCGTTACCGGCGACCCGGGGATGGGGAAAACCACGCTCGCCAATGCCTTTGCCTCCACCTGTCAGATGGAGGGGGCCGTCATCGCGCGCGCGCAAGCCTACGACGCGGAGCGCGAGCTGCCGTTCGCCGTCCTCGCAGAGCTGGTCCGCCAGCTGACGACCCAGCGGGCGATCGGGGCTGCGGACCCCGAAGCGCTGAGCGAGCTCTCCCGGGTCAATCCGGAGATCCTTCAGGCCTTTCCGGGAGTGCCGAAGCCGGTGGATTGGTCACCGGAAATCACCCCGTTGCGGCTGGCGGACGCCTTCCTGAAGACGGTCAGGGCGGCGGCAGGAGAGAGCCCCCTGTTGCTCATCGTGGACGACATTCACTCGGCGGACAGTGCGACCGCCGCCATCCTGCATCTTGTGGCACGCAAGCTGGTCGGCACCCGGGTGATGCTGATCCTCACGGCCCGGCCGAGCGAGCTACGGGTCTCTGCGGCGCCCGCGGCGCTGGCGTCGGACAGCTCGATCGAGGGGATGCGCGTACTCGAGCTCGACCCGCTCCCGCCCGAGGCTGGGGGGGCTCTCGTCGCGAGGCTTTCCGGCGGGGCGCCGGCCGGTTCCGCCCAACCGCCGACCGAAAGGATTCTGCGGGCGAGCAGCGGCAATCCCCTCGCTCTCGAATTGCTGACGAAGGAGTGGGCGAGCCACACTCAGACCTCGCTGCTGCGGGACTTGGAAGCGCTGAACACCCAGCCGGCCGCGACGGTGGGCATTCCCCGCGCGATCGGTACCGTGTTCGAGCGGCAGGTGCGACGACTGGACCCGGCGACCCGTGCCGCCCTGGACCTGGCGGCCGTCCTCGGCCGCCGGTTGACCGATCTACCGCTCTACGAAGCGGTCGGGCTGTCGAGCGCGGCTGCGGCGGAGGCGCTGTCGCGACTTCACGATGAGGGCTTTCTCCGCGAGGTGGGCGGGGAGCTCGAGTTTCGCAACGAGCTGATCCGGGCGCAGGCGTACTACGCGGTAGCGGGGAAGGCGAGGCAGCACTTGCATCGGCAAGTGGCCCTGCTTCTCGCCAAGGAGGAGCCAGGGAACGAAGGCCCGTCAAACCTGGAGGTCGCGTGGCATTTCTTGCGTGCCGCCGACGCTCATAGGGCGGCCCGCTATGCCCTGGCAGGAGCGGAGACCGCTATCGCGGTAGGCGGCCCGCATGAAGCGGAACAGGTCCTTGAAGTACTCCTCGGTGCGACGCTGGACCAAGAAACCACGCGTCGTGCAAGACTGGTGCTTGCCAGAGCCTTCTTGGAGCAATCGAAGGCTCAAGCAGCCGTGCCGCTGCTCAGGATCTTGCGGGAAGATTCTGCGCTCGAGCCGATGCAACAAGCGGAGGTCCGCGGGCTGTTCGCGAGGGCTCTGTACCTGGCCAATGACAGCGGCGCGTGCGAAGCGGCTGGGGAGGCGTTGCGGTCAGCTCGGGAGACCGGAGATGTCCCACTCATCGCACGAGCTCTGTTCGAATATGCGCGCACCGGTATCGAGGAAGGCGAGTCCGAGAGAGTGGAGGAAGCAAGCGCCGAATGTGACAGACTGTTGCTTCTGCCCGGTGGCAGGCAGGAGGCGATGATCTTCTACGCTAAGGCATTTTGTGACTATTACTCCTTTGAGGTCGAACGAGCCGAGTTCAATCTTCTCACGGCAATACGACTCCTCGATCGCTCCCCCCAGTCATCGCGTCAATCCCTGTTCTACACAGGGTTAGGAATCTGCAGGTACTCAAAACTCGAGTTAGACGCAGCCCAAAGCGCTCTCGCGACCGCCATCAAGCTCGCTTCCGAGGTGGGCGACGACTCTCGAGCATCAATGATTAGCAACGCAAGGTGCACTGTAGAATGGATTCGCGGAGACTTCGCGAAGGCGATCACCTTCGCCCTTGAGAGCATTGAAGTGGGGAGGAAGGCGCTGAATCAGCCGAATCTGATCACCGCTTACCTGAATCTAACGATACTGTATTCATTGGTAGGGGAGCGGGACAAAGAACTTGAGGCGTTTGCCAATGCCGAAGCCCTCATGACAAAAGGCCAGAAGTGGTGGGCAAAGGTCACCTTCTGCCTAGATGCAGCCAGCTTGGCTCTGATAAATGGCAACACACCCTTAGCATTGGAGTACGTGGCCGACGCTGAGCATCTCGCCCGCGGCCGAGAGCGCGCCGTTCAGGACGCAGGGAGCTTGCAGAAATTTCGGGTGTTCCGTGCATTGTATGAACACGGGGCCAGAGAAGCGCTCCTCATCGCGGACGAGGGAAGGCGATGGTTCAGAGGGCGAAACCCGGTCCACTATTACACCGCTCTAGCGGCATTCGCATGGGCTGAAAGAATGGCGACAGGAAACTGCTCCGCCGAGACTGTTCGGGAATTGGAGTCCTTTGATCGCTACCAGATCGCAGGCGAGAAAGCCGTACTAGTTGCTCAAGGATTCCTGCTTGCCGAGTCCACTATCATACAGCGGCACGATCGGCGCGCCGAAGACCTTCCTTGACTGAGCGCTGAGGCGAAAGCTCAGGCCGTTGCGTGACGACTCCGCTGACAAGCCGGCGGAGTGCTGGCGACTTGACTGCGATGTCGACGAGCTGCGGATCAAACTGACGACCAGCATACCTCCTGAACTCCTCAACAACTCTTTCCAATGGCAAGGCCTGCCGATATGGGCGATCGGTTGTCATCGCATCTAGTGTGTCGGCGATCATGATGATTCTCGCACCAATGGGAATCTGCTCACCGGCAAGCCCCGACGGATAGCCAGTGCCATCGTAGTTCTCGTGATGGTGCTTCACAGCGAGCCCGACGGGACCTCTGAGATTAGAGATTGTCGTAACCAATTCCGCACTCCGCACAGGGTGGGATTCAAGGAGAACCCTTTCTTCGGAGGTCAGCTTGCCCTCCTTCCGCAAGAGAGGCGCGTACTCCTCGTAAACCTTCCCTACGTCATGGAGTAGGGCAGCGGTTGCGATCTGGTCCACCTGCTTGCCGTGGATGCCGGACTCCCTGGCCAGTATCCTCGCATATTGCGAGACGCGCTTCGAGTGCCCCGAAGTATATGGTTCCACAAGCTCCACTTGCTTGACCATCAACTCTAGCATCTCACGGTTGCTTTGCTCTAGTCGGAGATTCTGAGCATAAACGTGCCTTACAACGAACAGCGGAACAGTGAGCGCAACAACACCCGTTAGATCATTGTGTACGTAGAGATACGCGAGGAAGGCAGGGATTGGTGTCGCAAACAGGTCATAAAGCACTGCCCCACCATACATCCTACTCCATGCCTCGTAGAAATCGAGGCCTTCGGCCAAGGAGACCGCAAAAGAGACGGTCATCGAATTCGTGGCGGCGTATGTGACACTTGCCGCGACAAATGCGAAAGGAACTTTCGGGAAGGCGTAGACGGACGGCTCACCTCCAAGGAACTGGAACACCGAAGCAGCCAGTCCGATCGCCAAAATCTCCTTGGAAGTATTAA
>QHUY01000089.1 GCA_003223415.1 Gemmatimonadota bacterium | reverse complement strand
CGGCTCGACGGGTTGATGGACCTCATCGGGGAGCTGGTCACGTCACGCGGGCGCCTGAACCAGCTTGCCGCCGAGCGGCGCGACCCGGCGGTGGATGACGTGGCGCTGCAGATCTCGCGGCTGTCCACGGACCTGCAGGCCGAGATCATCCAGGTGCGGATGACGCCGGTGTGGCAGGTGTTCGACCGGTTCCCGCGGCTGGTGCGCGACGTGGCGCGCCAGCTGGGCAAGCAGGTGGCGTTCCGGGTCGAGGGCAAGGAGATCGAGCTCGACCGCGCGATCCTGGATGAGCTGGGCGACCCGCTGGTGCACCTGCTGCGCAACGCCGTGGACCACGGCATCGAGCCCCCGGCCGAGCGGCGGCGTGCCGGCAAGCCGCCCGAGGGCGAGATCGTGCTGGCGGCGATGCGGGAGCGGAGCAGCGTGGCCATCAGCATCAGCGACAACGGACGCGGCATCGACCGCGCGCGCATCCTCGCGAAGGCGCAGGCCGAGGGGCTGGTGGACCCGCACACCGAGACGCTCAGCGACGACCAACTACTGCGGGTAATCGCGCGACCGGGGTTCACGACCGCTGAGGCGGTGACGAACGTGTCGGGGCGGGGCGTCGGCATCGACGTCGCGATGACGAAGATCCGCGCGCTGGGCGGCACGATCGACATTCGAACCGAGCCGGGGAAAGGGACGGCCTTCGTGCTGCGGCTGCCGGTGACGCTGGCGATCGTGCGGGCGCTCATCGCGGCGGTCGGATCGGAGCGCTACGCGCTGCCACTCAGCTACGTCGCGGAGACCGTGGAGCTCGGGTCGGCCCCGATCACGATCGTGGAAGGTCGCGAGGCGATGGTGCTGCGCGAGCGCGTGGTGCCGCTCGTGCACCTGCGCCAGCTCCTCGGCGTGACGGGGAACGCACCGCCGCCGCGGCGGCCGGTCATCGTCCTGGAGATGGGCGAGCGGCGGACCGGGCTGGTCGTGGACGGGATGGTCGGCCAGCAGGAGATCGTGGTGAAGGGATTCGAAGCACCGCAGGGCACGCTCCCGCTGTTCAGCGGGGCGACCATCATGGGTGACGGAGTCCCGGCGCTGATTCTGGACGCCGGCGGGCTCCTGTAGCCGGCGGGGGGGGGCATGGAGGACGTCCGGGACCTGAAGGAACTGCAGATCGACGCGCTGCGGGAGGTCGCGAACATCGGGGCCGGGCACGCCGCGACGGCGCTGTCGCAGATGACCAACCGCCGGATCATGATCAGCGTGCCGCAGATCAACATCGCTCGGCTCGAGGAGGTCCCCGACCTGCTCGGCAGCCCGCAGGACGTGGTGGCGGCCGTGTTGATGCACATGCTGGGGGATCTGACCGGCCGCACGCTGCTGCTGTTTCCCGAGCACGTGGCCCGACGCCTGTGCGACATGCTGCTGCGGCGCGACCCGGGCGCGACCGCGGCGTTCGACGCCATCGAGCAGTCGGCGCTGAAAGAGGCCGGGAACATCCTCTCCGGCGCCTACATGAACGCGCTGTCCGATTTCATGGGCATGCTGCTGCTGCCGTCGGTCCCCAGCCTGGTGGTGGACCTGTCCGCCGCGGTGCTCACGACGACGTATCTGAACTTCGGCCACGACCGCGACTTCGTATTCTGCGTCGAGACCGAATTCCGGATCGACAGCGCCGAGGGGCTCCGCGGCCACTTCCTGCTGCTCCCCGACCTGGCCTCCCTGAAGGCCATCTTCGACGCCATCCGCGTGACCTGACCTGTGACGGCGCCCGCGCTCTCGGAACGCGACCTCGCCGTCCTCCGATCCTTCGCCCGCCGGATCGACGCCTCGGACGCCGGGGCCCACAACAACCTCGGCGTGCTGTACTACCAAAAGGGCCTGGTGCCCGAGGCGATCACCGAGTTCACCCGGGCGCTGGAGCTCGACCCGAAGATGCAGGTCGCCCAGCGCAACCTCGAGATCACTTACCAGGGGACCGGCTTCTACGACCGCCGGGTGGCGGAGCTGCAGGAGCGGCTGCGCCAGGCGCCCGACGACCGCGACGCGCGCTGGGAGCTCGGGCGCGCCTACGGGATTCTGGGCCAGTTCGACGACGCCGTCCACCAGTTCGAGCAGCTGCTGGCGCACCGTCCGCGCGATGTCGCCGCCATCATCCAGCTCGGCCTCGCCGAGAAGAGCCGGGGGCGCCTCGAGGTGGCGACGGAATGGTTCGCCCAGGCGCAAGAGTTCGAGCCCACCTCGAGCGTGGTGCACTTCTATTTGGGCGAGGTCTTCTACAACCGCGGCTTCAACGAAGCGGCGCTCACGGCACTGCAGCGGGCGGTGGAGCTGAACCCCGACAACGCCAACGCGCATTATCTGATGGCCTTCGTGCTCGGCGACATGGGCCGCCACCAGGAGGCGCGGGCCGCGTCCAAGCGGGCGGTGGCCCTCAATCCGCCGCTGGCGCGCGCGCAGACCAACCTGTCGCTGGAGCGCTACAACGCCGAGCGCCGCAGCCAGCAGGAGCGCCTGCGTGAGCAGCCCCAGCCGGAGGTGGCCGCGGGGAGCGAGCTCGCGCATTACAACCTCGGCCTCGCCTTCCGGCAGAAAGGCTACTACGTCGAGGCGCTGGGGGAGTACCGACTCGCGCTCGACCGCGGGGAGGACCGGCGCCTGGTGCTGCAGGCGATGGCCGAGGTGCATCTGCTGCGGCGCGACTTCGCGGTGGCGCTCGAGCTGTACGAGGCCCTCCTCCGCGAAGTCCCGGACTCGCCCAAGCTCTGGAACGAGCGCGGCGTGGTGCTGCACCAGGTGGGGCGCGTGGCCGACGCGCTCGTCTCCTACCGCCAGGCGGTCGAGATCGACTCTAAGTACGCCCTCGGCTGGAACAACGTCGGAGTGGTGCTGGCCCAGCAGAGCAGTACTGAAGAGGCGATCGAAGGGTTCCGCACCGCGCTGCAGCTGCGGGCGAGCTTCGTCGCCGCGCGGCTCAACTTGGCGCTGCTCCTCTTCCACCTGCGCCGCTTCCAGCTGTCGCTCGAGGCCTACCGCCAAGTGCTGGCGGACAAGCCCGACTCCGCGGCCGCCTGGAACGGCATCGGGGTCGTGCTGGTCGAGCTCAAGCGCTTCGCGGACGCGCGCAACGCGTTCGTGCGCGCGGTCGAGGCCGACCCCAACAACGCGGGGGCCCACTACAACCTGAGCTTCACCCTCTCCAACGTGGGCGATTTCGACGGCGCCCTGCGGGCGACCAAGCGCGCGCTCGAGCTCGATCCGTATTACGTCGCGCAGAAATTCGTGTTGACCATCGACCTCCAGTTCGAAGAGGCGACGATCGGCGTGGTGCCCGAGATCTCGGCTGATGTCAGCGCGGAGACCCTGGGCGCCGACTTCAACTTCGACCAGCGGCTGCTCGACAACATCTTCCAAGAGCTGGCGCCGCCCCCTGGGGGGGGGGGCGGTGGGGCCACGGCGGCCACGGCCGCCCGCAAACGCGGCCGCGACGACCCGCTCAGCCTGGCGCGCGACTACCTGAGTAAAGGGCTGCTCGACGTCGCGACCGCCGAGGCGGTACGCGCGGTGCAGCGCGGCGCGGACCGCGCGGAAGCGTCGACGCTGCTTGGGGACATCTACGCCAAGCGGGGTCTTCACGGCGAGGCGCTGGAGCGCTACCGCGAAGCACGGGCCCACGACGGCTCGCGCGCCGACGCGCGGCTGGGCGAGGTGCAGGCGCTCCTCGCGCTGGGCCGCTGGGCGGAGGCGCACGGCCTCGCCGAGGAGCTGCTCACGCTCGTCCCCGAGGACGTTGAAGCGCTGGTGGCGGCGGCCAAGGCCCGGGGCCAGGCGGGCGACGCGGCCGGCGCCCTGACCGCGCTGCAGCTGGCCCAGACGCGGGCCCCTGGCCGCGCGGACCTGCACAAGCTTCAGGGCGACGTCGCCCTCCGGGTCGGCAACCGCAGCGACGCCCTGGCCGCCTACCGCGCGGCGCTCGAGCTCGACCCGCGCTTCGGCCAGGTGTGGGTGGACCTGGGCCGGCTGCATGAGGAGAAGGAAGAGGTGCGCGAGGCGCAGCGCGCCTACGAGCAGGCGCTCGAGGCGCTGCCGACATTTCAGGAGGCCGCCCTCGCCCTGGCGGACCTGCTGCGCCGCACCGGAAACGTGCGCCCCGCGATCCTCCGCCTCGCCGACTTGTTGGAGCAGGACCCCTACGACCTGGACGCGCTGTTGCTGCTCGGGCGCACGCTGCTCGACGACAAGCGCGTCGAGGCGGCGCTGGAAGCGTTTCGCCGCATCTGCAAGTTCGATCCCGAGCATGTGGGCGCGCTCTTCCACACCGGCGTGGCACTGGCGCGCCTGCACCGCTATGTCGAGGCGGTCGCAGCGTGGGAGAAGGTGACCCGGCTCGATCCCGCGAGCCCGTTCGCGCAGCGCGCACGGCTGCACGCGCGGACGGCACTCGACCTCCAGCACATCTTCGCCACGGACGCGGCCTAGCCCATGGCCATCGAAGGCCCGCTGCGTGAGCTCGGCATCCACGACGTCTTCCAGCTCCTCGACCTGAGCCGGAAGACTGGCGTGCTGCGCGTCACCTCCGACCTGCGGAACAACGCGGGCACGATCTCCTTCGAGGACGGGGCCATCGTCTACGCCGAGATCCGCAGCAACCCCCATCCGCTGGGCAGCCTGCTGCTGCGGACCGGCCGCGTCAACGACGCTGACTTAGAGCGCGCCCGCGACATGCAGGTCCGCGGCGGCGACCGGCGGCGCATCGGCGAGATCCTGGTCGAGCTTGGCGTCGTCACGCCGCGCGAGCTGCAGCGCCAGGTGCGCTTCCAGATCGAAGAGGTGGTCTTCGAGGTGATGGGCTGGCGCGAGGGCTACTTCTCGTTCACCGAAGGGCCCCTCACCGAGGTGCCGGCGGAATCGGCCGTGCGCATCCCCACAGAGGCGCTGCTCATGGAAGGGGCGCGCCGCATCGACGAGTGGGCGCGGATCGAGAAACGCCTGCCGCACCTCGGCGTCGTGCCCGCGTTCGCCCCGGCGCAGGCGGGGTCCGAAGGGGACCTCGACCTGCTCCCGCCCGAATGGGAAGTATTAGCCCTGATCGACGGACAGCGGGACGTGCGGGCGGTGGCCGCGGCGTTGGGACGCTCGGACTTCGACGTCGCCAAGACGCTGTTCGGGCTGGAGAGCGCCGGGCTCGTAGTGCTCACTGACCCCGGCACCCAGCCTGGGGCGCACGGCGAGTCGGGGGGTGGCCCGGCCGGGGCGGGGGGGCCGGCGGCGTCCGCTGGCGAGGCGGCCGTGCTCGTCGCGCAGGCGGAGGAGGCGCTGCGCCAGCGGGACGTCGCCACGGCGCGCGCGGCTGCGGAGCAAGCCAACGCGCTACAGCCCCAGGATCCTACCCTCCACCTGCTGCTCGGCCGCATACACCTGGCCGCGGGCAGGCCGGCGGACGCCGTCGAGGAACTACGGCGCGCGCTGCGACTCGACCCGCTGCTCCCGGCCGCCTACCGGCACCTCGGATACGCCCTGGTGGCGGGCGGTCGGTTCGCCGAAGCGGTGGAACAGTGGGACCAGTGGGAGCGGCTCGCTCCGCGGGTGGACGAGGAGCTCGGGCAGATCGAGGAGGTGCGGCGCGCCAAGGGGGCGGCGCAGGTGCTGGCCGGCGCCTCACGGGTCTATGGCTGACGAGGTCAAGACGCTCTCGACGCAGCTCGCCCAGGACCCGCAGAGCCTCGTGTTCCTGCGGCTCGGCGAGCTGCTGCGCCAGAAGCGCCAGCTCGACGCCGCGCGCCGCGTGGCCTTGATCGGCCTGGAGCGCCACCCGCACCTGGCGGACGCGCACGACCTGTACGCCCGCATCCTGGCCGACAGGCACGACTATGAGCACGCCTTCGACGAGTGGGACATGACGCTGCGGATCGCGCCCGAGCACACCGGCGCGCTGAAGGGCATCGCCTTCCTCTATTTCAAGGTCGGCGACCTGGCCCAGGCGGAGGCGCACCTGCGCGCCGCCAAGCGCATCGTCCCCGACGACCCGTCGGTCGACCAGGCGATCGCCATGGTGCGCGGCGGCGTCGCCTCCCCCCCCCCCTCGGCGGCGGCACAGGCCCCGGCCGACGCCGCCGCGCCGCCGGAGGAGGCGCGCATCTTCGCGGGGCTCGAAGGCGCGGAGGAGGGGCTGCTGCTGCTCGACGGGGCGGGGCTGGTGCTGGGCGGCGCGCTGCGCTCGCCGGCGGGCGCGGACGTGACCGACGCGGTCGCCGCCTACCTCGCCGGCGTGTCGCAGGAGGCCGCGCGCACGGCCAAGCTGCTCGCCCTCGGCACGTGGCGGGGCTTGTCGGCCGAGGGGGGGCAGGGTCACGTGCACCTCACGCCGCCCACCCGCGAGTCGCTGCTGCTCGTGGTGCGCGACCGCAGCGTGCCGCTGGGGCGGCTGGCGATGCTGGCGCAGCGCGTCGCCCAGGCCGCGCGCCACTGGCTGGAGCGGCAGACGTGACCACCACCGGCTTCGCCGAGGCCCTGGATCTCGTCACCCGCGTCCGCGGCGTGCGCGGCGCCATGGTGGTGGCCGGCGACGACGGACTGATCGTGGCCGAGCAGTTGATGGAGGGGATCCGCGGCCCGGCGGTCGCGGCCCTCGCGGCGAACCTGGCGAACCGGCTGCGCAAAGCGATGGAGGCGGCCGGCGTCGGCACGAGCCTGTTCTGGCATCTGCAGTGCGACCAGGGAGCGCTGCTGGTGGTCCCAACGGCCTCGGGCGTGCTGCTCGTGGCTGTGACGGCCCCGGACGTGAACATCGGGCTGGTGCGCCTGGAGCTGCTGCGGGCCGCGGAGGCGGTCGGATGACGGTCCACGCCGTCGAGGCCTGGACGGTCGAGCCGGTCACGGCCTACGTGCACGAGGCCGGGGCCCGGCTGGTGTTGCTCATGACGCCGGCGGGGCAGGTGCTCGCGCAGTACGGCTTCACGCGCGCGGTGGACGTGATGTCGGCGGCGGCGCTCGGCGCGGCGATCATGGCGTCCACCACCGAGTTGGCGCGGCAGCTCGGCCGGCCGCCGTTCGCGGCGCTGAACCACCAGGGCCACCGGCACGGCATCTTCCTCTCGGGGCTCACGACCGGCCGCGGACCGCTCGTCGCGCTCGTCGTGTACGACCTCGACGTTTCGTCCCTCGGGCTGGTGCAGTTATTCTTTGAGCAATTGGCGACCGACCTGCGCGCGGCGAGCCCCAAGACGGGGGTGCCCAAGCAGGTGCTGGCGGCCGACTTCGAGCGCGAGCTGAACGAGAGTCTCAGCACGCTCTTCGGGAGATAGCGGCGGTGTCCCTGGTCAACTTCACGACGCGCGAGATCACCTGTAAGATCGTCTACTACGGCCCGGGGCGGTCGGGGAAGACGACGAATCTGCATTACGTCTTCGGCCGGGTCCCCGCGGCCCGCCGGGGGCGTATGGTCTCTCTCGCCACCCAGACCGACCGCACCCTGTTCTTCGACTTCCTGCCCATCGACCTCGGACAGATCTCCGGCTTCGCGACGCGGTTCCAGCTCTATACCGTGCCCGGGCAGGTCTACTACAACGCCACCCGGCGCCTGGTGCTGCAGGGCGCCGACGGCGTGGTGTTCGTGGCCGACAGCCAGGCGCGCCAGCTCGACGAGAACCTGGAGAGCCTGCAGAACCTGCAGAGTAACCTGCTCGAGCTCGGCGTGGACATCCGCACTGTGCCCCAGGTGCTGCAGTTCAACAAGCAGGACCTTCCGCGCGAGCTGATCCTCACGCGCGCCGAGCTGGACGACGCGCTCAACTTCCGCGGCGTGCCCAGCTTCCCGGGCGACGCGCTGCACGGCGTGGGCGTCTTCGAGACGCTGAAGGGGATCTCCGAGCTCGTCCTCAAGCGCCTGGCGCAGGGGACGCCCGCGTGACGACCGCGCTCAATCCCAAGTTCACTTTCGGCACGTTGGTGGTCGGCGCCGCCAACCGGCTCGCCGTGACCGCGGGGCGCACCGTGGCCGAGAACCCCAGCGCGGCGTACAACCCCCTCTTCATCTATAGTGACTCCGGGCTGGGCAAGACGCACCTGCTGATGGCGATCGGCCACAGCGCCAAGCAGCTCGCCCCGGGCCTCAACCTCGAGTACCTGACGCTGGACGAGTTTGTCGAGGCGTTCCACGCGGCGATCGCCGCGGGACAGGGGGACGCCATCCGGCGGCGGTTCCAGAACGTGGACGTGCTGCTGGTGGACGACGTGCAGTTTCTCACGAACCGGGCCGAGATGCAGACCGAGCTGCTGCGGCTCACGGAGGCGCTCCAAGCGGCCGGCCACCAGATCGTGCTCACCAGCGACCGGCCGCCGGCCGAGATCGCGGCGCTGGACGAGCGGCTGATCTCGCGGTTCTCCGGGGGGCTCGTCGTGGACATGAGCATCCCCGACTACGAGACGCGCGTCGCCATCCTGCGGCGCAAGGCCGAGGAGCGGGGCGTCACGTTCCAGCCGGGCGTGCTCGAAACGGTGGCGGGGGCCGAGTGCGCCAACGTCCGCGAGCTGATGGGGGCGCTGAACCGGCTCGTCGCTTACCAGGCGGTGAACGAGGCGCCGATCAACGCTGAGGCCGCGAAGCAGCTGCTGGGTATCACGCCCGCGGCCGGCCCGACCCTAGGCCGGCCGACCAGGGGGGGGGCGGGAGGGCGGGGGGGGGCCGCCGTGGGGAGTCCGGCCTCTGCCGATGAGTTCACGTCGTTCCTCACCGACGTACAGGTGACGGTGGGCAAAGCGGTCGAGGCGTGGCGGGCCCGCGTGGCCGAGTCGATCCTGCGCTGGGAGGGCGAGGGCTACCGCACGCACCGCCTCGAGCAACTGCTCGAGCAGGAGACGCCACGCGCAGTAGACGAGGCGATCGCGGCGTTCGCCGGAGACGTCGAGCGCCTCAAGGCGCTCGAGGCCGAGGTCGCCGCGCTCGACCCGCAGGCCGCCGGTCAGAGCGTGTTCCGCGACCCCGAGGCGGTGCCGCGGGCCGAGGAGGCCGCGGCCAAGGTGCGCGAAGGGGCGGGGCCGCCCCCCGGTCCTTCAGCGGCGTTCCCGCTGGACCACTTCGCGATGGGGCCCTCGAATGAGGTCGCCGTGAGCGCCGTGCGGGCGGTGATCGCCGGGCCGGGCCGCAAGTACAACCCGCTCGTCCTGGCAGGGCGGAGCGGGCTAGGCAAGACGCACCTGCTGAACGCCCTGGGGCTCGAGCTCGCGGCGCGGCGGGGCGCGGTGGTGGCGTGTCTCTCGACACAGGCGTTCATCGACGAGCTGATCGCGGCGATCAACGGCAATCGGGTCGACTGGTGGCGCGCGCGCTACCGGCGCGCTACGGCGCTGTTGCTCGACGACATCCATCTGCTGGCCGGCAAGGAGCGCACGCAGGAGGAGCTGTTCAATCTCTTCAACCTGTTCCAGGATCAGGAGAAGCAGCTCGCTTTCACGGCGCCGCAGCACCCCAACATGCTCGAGGGGCTGGAGGAGCGCATCGTCTCGCGGCTCGAGGGGGGTCTGGTGGCCGAGCTCGCCGAGCCCGACCGCGAGCTGCGCCGTGCGGCGCTGCTCCGGATCTGCGCCGCGCAGCACCTCGCGCCGGATGCCGCCCTGCTCGACTACCTGGCGGACCGGCCGGTCGACTCCGTGCGCAGCCTCACCGGGGTGGTGCAGCGGGTGGCGAGCGCCGCGGCGGCGCAGGACCAGCCGGTGACGGCCGGCCTCGCGCGCCAGGTGCTGGAGGGGCAGGGGCCGGCTGACAAGCGGCGTACCTCCGGGTTCCGTACCAGCGGCATCGTCGTCTCGAGCGCCGGCGGAATCCGCAGCCACGAGAAGATGGTGTGGGACTGGCCCGCGCCGAACGACCGCGTCATCGAGGAGCTCCGCTGATGGCGATCAAGGGCTCGCTCAAGGAAGCTTCGCTCCCCGACGTGCTCCAGCTGCTGTCGCTGGGCCAGAAAACCGGATGCCTCTCGATCGCGGACCGGTCGAACTTCGGCTACATCTACTTCGACAAGGGCCGGATCTGCTACGCCTCAATCGTCAATCGGCGCGACCGGCTGGGCGATATCCTGGTCAAGCACGAGAAGATCGTCCAGGCGCAGCTCGACGCCGCCATCGAACGGCAGGCCAAGGAGCGCGACAAGAAGCTGGGCGAGATCCTCGTGGACATGGGGTCGATCTCCCAGCCCGACCTCGAGCGCTACATGCGCGTGCAGATCGAGGAGTCGGTCTACTACTTGTTCACCTGGACGCAGGGGACGTTCAACTTCGAGGCGGACGTCCGCCCCGAGCGCCAGGACTTCCTCGTCTCGATCAACCCGGAGTCGCTGCTGCTCGAGGGCGCCCGGCGCGTGGACGAGTGGAGCCTGATCGAGAAGAAGATTCCCTCGTTCGACCTCCTCTTCATGGTCGACCGCGACCGCCTCGCGATCAGTGAGGCCACCCTCACGGACACCCAGCAGCGGCTGCTGCCGCTCCTCGACGGCTCGCGCGACGTGCACCAGGTCATCGAGGACTCGGGCCTCGGCGAGTTCGAGGTCGGCAAGGCGCTCTACGGGCTGATCACCGCGGGCTTCCTCCACCGGGCGGGCCGCACCCCGTCGGCGGAGGATGCGAAGATCACGGACGCCCGCGTCGAGGAGCATCGCAACCTGGGCGTCGCGTTCTTCAAGACGGGCATGCTGGACGAGGCGGCGCGCGAGTTCCGCCGGGTCGCCGAGCTGCGGGCCAGCGATGCCAACGCGCTGTTCTTCATCGGGCTCGTCGCGCTGAAGCAGGCCCGCTGGCGTGAGGCGATGGAAGCGCTGCGCCTCGCCGCCGAGAAGGGCGGCAGCCGCCCGGCAGTGCTGCACAACCTGGGGCTGGCGTACGAGCAGCTGGGGCGCCTGCCGGACGCGGAGATGGCCTACGCGGAGGCGGCGTCCCGCGCCCGCCACGACGCGCGCGTGTACCTGGGCTGGGGCATCGTGGCCCTCAAGCGGGGCGACTTCGCCAGCGCGGCCGGGCGCCTCGACCGGGCCAAGGAGCTGTTTGCCGGCGCGCTGCCTGCCGCCTGGCACTGGGCCCGGACCCTCGCGGCGGCGGCCGCCGGCGAATTCGAGGAGGCTGAGACGCTGGCGGAGGCGGGCGTGGCGGCCTATCCCGGGAGCGCCGTCCTGCGCAACAATCTGGCCGTGCTACGGGAGCTCGCCGGGGACCTCGCTCGGGCCGAGGAGCTCGTGCGGGCGGCGCTCAAGGACGAGCCGTCGCAACCACAGCTCGCCAAGAACCTCGGCGATCTGGCCTACCGGGCGGCCCGCTACGACGAGGCCTGGGACGCCTACAACCGCGCCGTCGAACTGGCCCCGGACCTGGGCGACGACGTCTACTTCAAGCTCGGCAACATCGCCTACAAGCGGAACGACCGGGAGCTCGCGGCCCAGCTGTGGCGTCGGGCGCTGGAGCTCAACCCCAAGCATGAGCTCGTGAAAACCAATCTGGAAACGCTGAGCGCGTTGTCGTGACGGCAGCGCAGGACGAGGGGGCGTTCAAGGCGCTGACGAAGAAAATCTCCGGTGCGCGCGGTTTCAGCTGCGAAGCGTACAAAGACAAGTGCTTGCGCCGGCGCATCGCGGTGCGAATGCGGGCGCGCGGCGTCCACACTTACGAGGACTATGGGCGCCTCCTCGACCAGGACGCCCACGAGTATGACCTCTTGCTCGACGCCCTCACCATCAACGTCACCAAATTCTACCGCAACGCTGAGACGTGGGATGCCCTCGCCCGGACCTACCTGCCGGCCCTGTGGCAGGCGGCGGGCGGCCGGGTGCGGGCCTGGTCGGCCGGCTGCGCCTCGGGGGAAGAGCCCTATACGGTAGCGGTCGTGCTCGCCGAGGCCGCGCGGGCCGCCGCCGGGGGAGAAGGAGATCCCCAGCCGCTCGCGGGCGCCCGCGTGGACGCGACCGACGTCGACCGCGCCAGCCTGGAGAAAACGCGCGCCGCCGCCTGGCCCGCGAGCGCGTTCACCGAGATGCCCGCGCCGCTGGTGCGCCGCTACTTCAGCGAGGCGTCCTCCCCGCTGCGGCGGGCCGTTCCCGAGCTGCAGCGCCTAGTCCGAGTGCTGAAGCACGACCTGGTCCGTGACGCGCCGCCGGATCCGCCATACCACCTGATCGTGTGCCGTAACGTCGTGATCTACTTCGATCGGCCCACCCAGGAGCGGCTGTTCGCGCGGTTCACCGACGCGCTACGGCCCGGCGGCCTGCTCGTGCTGGGGAAGGTCGAGACGCTGCTCGGTACTGCGCGCGCGCGCCTCGAGCTGCTCGACCCGCGCGAGCGCATCTACCGGCGGCCCGAGTGAGTGCGCCTCTCCCGCAGGAGTCCGTCGTCAAGGTTGCCGACTGGGCGGCCGGCCGTGCCGGTGCCGTGCTCGTCACGCTCGGCCTCGGCTCCTGCGTGGCGATCATGTTGTACGACCCGCGGGCGCACGCCGGCGCGATGGCCCACGTGCTGTTGCCCTCGAAGAGCCTCGCCCGCGACCACCAGAACCCGGCCAAATTCCCCGAGACCGCTGTGCCGCTGCTCGTCGATCGGCTGGGCGCGCTCGGGGCCGATCCGCGACGCCTCGTCGCCAAGCTGGCCGGCGGCGCCAGCATGTTCGCCTCCCTGATGACCCCTGGCACCATCCAGATGGGCGAGCGTAACATCGTCGCCGCGCGCAGCGCGCTGCGCACCGCCGCGATCCCGATCGTCGCGGAGGCGGTGGGGGGGGACCGCGGCCGCACCGTGCGCTTCCGCCTCGACGACGGCCAGGTCGAAATCCGCATCGTGGGAGCCGATGCCGTCGTCCTCTGACCCACGGCCCACCGTTCTGGTGGTGGACGACAGCGCGTTGATGCGCCGCGTGCTGTGCGACGTGCTGGGTGGCGAGGACGGCGGCGGGCCGTTCCGTGTCGTCGCCACGGCGCGCGACGGCTTCGACGCCGTCCGCAAGGTCCACCAGTACCAGCCCGACGTCGTCACAATGGACCTCGAGATGCCCGAGCTCGACGGCCTCGGCGCCATCGGCTACATCATGTCGGAGGAGCCGCGGCCCATCGTCGTGGTCAGCGCCCATGCCGGCCCCGGCACGGCAGCGGCGATCCGCGCTCTCGAGCTGGGCGCCGTCGAGATCGTCGCCAAGCCCGACGACCGGACCCGGGAGTCGCTGCAGCGTCTTGCGCCGAGCCTGATCGACGCCGTGCGTGCGGCCCTCGCCGCCGACCTCTCCCACGTGACGGTGCTGGCCCGGCCCCCGGCCCCCGTGCGCCACGCGCCGGACCTCGGCCTGCGCCACCGGGCACAGCTGGCCGTCGCCATCGCCGCCTCGACCGGGGGCCCGCGCGCGCTCGCCGAGCTCATGCCGCGACTCCCGACCGGCAAGGGCGTCGCCGTGCTGGTGGTGCAGCACATGCCGCCCAAGTTCACGCGCAGCCTCGCCGAGCGACTCAACTCGATGTCGCCCATTCAGGTGGTGGAGGCGGACCAGGGCACGCCGATCGTGGCGGACACGGCGTACGTGGCGCCGGGCGATTATCATATGCGGGTGGCCCCCGCCGCCGACGGTCCGATCATCGCGCTCGACCAATCGCCGCCCATCTGGGGCGTGCGACCGGCGGCCGATCCGCTGTTCCGCTCCGTGGCCCAACTGTTCGGGCGGCGCGCCGTCGGCGTGGTCCTCACGGGCATGGGGCGTGACGGTGCCGACGGGCTGCGCGCCATCCACGACGCCGGGGGCGTGGGCCTCGCCCAGAACCGCGAGTCGGCCGTCATCGCCGGCATGCCACAGGCGGCCGTCCAGGCCGGGGGAGTAGACGCAGTCCTACCGCTTCCGCAGATTGCCGACCGCATCGCCCTCGAGGTGGCGCGCAGCGCCGCGAGCCGGGGGGCGGGCGGGGGGGG
>QHUY01000088.1 GCA_003223415.1 Gemmatimonadota bacterium | reverse complement strand
TCGCGGGGGTGGTGTGGGGGGCGGGGGCGGTGCGACTCAGAGAGCAGACGTGCGCGGGACGGTGGACCGGGCAACGGGAAACGGGAATGGTGCGCTCCGCGCTTGTGCGACTTCAGGATCCCGTGGCGGAGCTCAGCGGCTTGGCGGATGGGGTCGTGGAGGGTGGGCCGTGTGGGGGCGCGCTGCGCATCCGCTGGCCTGAGGGCCACGCCGCGGCCGGTGGCACGGCGTGGGTGGTCGCGGGGCGGTGGCTGGGAGACGGCGACCGCGGCGTGCTGGTCGCGCGCCGGATGCGAGAGCTCGATGCCGTGCCGCGCGGTCGCGGCGCCCTGCGCGACCGCATCGCCCGCCGCGCCGCGGCGCTGTTCGGGGCCCGCGCGCCGCTGGTCGAGGCGCTCGTCACGGCCCGCCGCGCCGAGCTCGACCCGGCGCTGCGCGAGCGGTTCGCGCGCGCCGGCCTTGCCCATCTCCTCGTCATCTCCGGGCTGCACGTCGGCTTCTTCGCGGCTTGGCTCGCGCTGCTGCTGCGGCGGCTGCGCCTCCCCCTCCGTGCGCGACTCGGCGGCGAGCTCCTCGTGCTGCTTGGCTATCTATGGCTGCTCGGCTTCCCGCCGCCTGCGACGCGCGCCGCCGTCATGCTCGCGGTGGCCGGTGTCGCGCGGCTGCGCCAGCGCGTGGTCGCGCCGCGAGGCACCATCGCGCTCGCTGCGCTCGCCGTCGTGCTGGTCGATCCCTGGGCGGTGCATGCCGTCGGCGCATGGCTCTCGGTCGCGGCCGTCGCGGCGGTGGTCTGGGCGGGGCGCGCGACCGTGAAGCGCCACCGTCTGGTGCGGCTCGTCGCCCCAGCAGCCGCCGCCACGATCCTGACCGCGCCCATCACGGCTTACGCGTTCGGCACGGTGGCGCCGATCGGCGTGCTCGCGAACCTGGTCGCCATTCCGCTCGCTGGCATCGCGGTGCCGGGTCTCCTGCTCGCCCTGCTGCTGGCTGGGCCCGCCCCCGCGCTCGGCAGCCTGCTTGCGGCCGGGTCGGGCCTCGGCCTCGCCTTGCTCGACGGCACCGCCCGCATCGCGGCCGCCGTGCCGGGCGGGCACCTCACCATGGTCGCCGGCCTGGGCGCCGCGGGGCTGTGGGCGGGCGTGGCGGTGATGGCGTGGTGGCTGTGGCATGCGCCGCGCCGTCCCTGGCTCATCGCGGCTCGAAGCGCATTCGTCCTTACGATCCTCGTCTTTACGTCCCTCTTCGGCGTCGTTGCTCTCGACGACTGCCGTTGTCTCAGCGTACATTTTCTCGACGTGGGGCAGGGCGACGGCACGGTGTTGCGCACCCCCGCCGGTCGCTGGGTCGTCATCGACGGCGGTCCCCGCACCCCCGAGCGCGACGCCGGGCGACGCGTCGTGGTGCCATTCCTGCGGCGCGCGGGGGCGACGGCCGTCGCGGTCGTGGTCGCGACCCACGGCGATGCCGATCATCTGGGCGGCGTGCCCGCGGTGCTCGAGGCGTTTCCGCCCGCGCTGGTGCTCGAGCCGGGCGAGCCGCTCGGCCGGCCGCTCTACCTCGAGTTCCTGGGCGCGGTCGAGGCATCGGGAGCGACCTGGCATGCGGCGCGCGCCGGCGACCGGTTCACGCTCGACGGCGTGACGCTCGAGGTGCTGAGCCCCGACAGCGGCTGGATGGCGACGCCGGTAGAGGTGAACGAGCATGGCGTGGTGCTGCGGGTGACGTTCGGCGACGCCCGTCTCCTGTTTCAGGCCGACGCCGGCCTGCCGGTCGAGGCGCGGCTGGCGGGACGGGTGGGGCCCGTGACCGTGCTCAAGGTGGGCCACCACGGTTCCCGCACGGCGACGTCGGACGCGTGGCTCGAGGAATTGCGGCCCGGGCTCGCGGTGATCAGCGTGGGCGCACACAACAACTACGGTCACCCCGCGCCCGAGGTCGTGTCCCGGCTGACGGCGCACGGCGTACCGGTCTTGCGGACCGATCGAGATGGCACGATCACTTTCGACACCGACGGCCAGCGTGCACAACACATCGACGTCAGTCATCACGATTGAGCGCTTCATCATGGAGCAGGAGCGGCTCCACCCCGAGGCCACGGGCGAGCTCTCCAACCTGCTCTACGACCTTTGCCTCGCCGCCAAGATTATCTCCCGTCACGTGCGCCGCGCCGGTCTCACCGACATCCTGGGTGGCAGCGGCACGATCAACGTCTCGGGCGACCTGCAGCAGAAGCTCGACATGTTCGCCAACGAGACGGTGCGCCACAGCGTGCAGCACACCGGCCGCATTTGCATCATGGCCTCCGAGGAGGATCGGGAGCCGGTCCCGGTGCCGCAGGACAAGCCCGCCGGCAAGTACGTGCTGCTGTACGACCCGCTCGACGGCTCCGCCAACATCGACGTCAACGTCTCCATCGGCACGATCTTCTCGATCCACAAGCGCGTGACGCCGAAGCACGGGACCGCGGCCGCGAAGGACTGCCTGCAACCGGGGCGCAAGCAGGTCGCGGCGGGCTACATCCTGTACGGCTCGAGCACCATGCTGGTCTACACCACCGGTCAGGGCGTGCACGGCTTCACGCTCGATCCCACCATCGGCGAGTTCTTGCTGTCGCATCCCGACATCCGCACGCCCGATGGGGGGAAGTACTACAGCGTGAACGAGAGCAACTGGAACAAGTGGACGCCCGCGGTGCAGCACGTCGTGGCCGCGTTCAAGAACGGCGACGGCCCGGTGCAGGCCAAGAACGCGCGCTACATCGGCTCGCTCGTCGCCGACGTCCATCGCAACCTGATCTCCGGCGGGATCTTCCTCTATCCGGCCGACGCCCGGAACCCGCAGGGCAAGCTGCGCCTGCTGTACGAAGCCGCCCCGCTCGCGTTGGTGGTGGAGCAGGCAGGCGGCGCGGCCACCGACGGCAAGCGTCCCATCCTCGACGTCATCCCCGGCGAGCTGCACCAGAAGACCCCGCTCGTGATCGGCAGCAAGGCCGACGTCGCGTTCGCGACGGCCGTGTTCGGCGCACCGTGACGGCCGAGAAGTCGGTCTGGGGCCCGGCCGACTGGCCCCGCGACCCCGCGAAGGACCTCGGCCGCCCGGGGGAGTTTCCCTTCACCCGCGGCGTGCACCCCACGATGTATCGCGGCAAGCTCTGGACGATGCGACAGTACGCCGGCTTCGGCACGGCGGAGGAGACGAACCGACGCTTCCGCGACCTCCTCGCGGCGGGTCAGACCGGGCTTTCGGTGGCGTTCGATCTCCCCACCCAGATGGGCTATGACTCGGACCACCCTATGGCGGAGGGTGAAGTCGGGCGGGCCGGCGTGGCGATTGACACAGTGGAGGATCTCGAGCGGCTGTTCCACGAGATCCCGCTCGATCGGGTCTCCACCTCGATGACCATCAACGCCACGGCCGCGATCCTGCTGGCGATGTACGTGGCCGTGGGGGAGGAGCAGGGCGTCCCGCATACGGCACTCGAGGGCACGCTCCAGAACGACATCCTCAAGGAGTACATCGCGCGCGGGACGTACATCTATCCGCTCGAGCCCTCGCTGCGGCTCGTCGCCGACGTGTGCCGGTTCACGACGACCGAGGCGATGAGCTTCAATCCTATCTCGATCTCGGGTTATCACATCCGCGAGGCGGGAGCGACCGCGGTGCAGGAGGTGGCGTTCACCTTCGCCAACGGGCTCGAGTACGTACGCCGCGCGGTGGCCGCGGGCTTGGGCGTCAACCGGTTCGCGCCGCGGTTGTCGTTCTTCTTCGCGGCCTACACGGACCTGTTCGAGGAGGTGGCCAAGTTCCGCGCCGCGCGGCGGCTGTGGGCGCGCCTCATGAAGGAGCAGTTCGACGCCGACGAGGCGGCGTGCCGGTTACGGTTCCACACGCAGACCGGCGGAGCGACGCTCACCGCACAGCAGCCGTTGAACAATGTGGTGCGGGTAGCGCTCCAGGCGATGGCCGCGGTGCTGGGGGGTACGCAGTCGCTGCACACCAACGCGTACGACGAGGCCCTGGCGCTGCCGACCAAGCAGAGCGCGACGCTGGCCCTGCGGACCCAGCAGGTGCTGGCGCATGAGACCGGGGTGCCGGACGTGGTGGACCCCGTCGGTGGTAGCTGGTACGTCGAGTCGTTGACGGACACGATCGAGCGGGAAGCCCGCGCTTTGCTCGCGCAGGTCGAGCAGCTCGGCGGCGCGCCGCGCGCGATCGAGCGCGGCTTTTTCCAGGAGGCGATCGCGCGCAGCGCCTACACGCAGCAGCAGGAGGTCGAAGGGGGGGAGCAAGTGGTGGTCGGGGTCAACGAGTACACGAACGATTCTGCCGTTCCGTCGGTGCCGGCGCCCGACTATTCCGCGCTGGCCGCGGCGCAGCGCAAGCGGGTGGCCGAGGTACGACGGCGGCGGAATGCGGAGCGGGTGCGGACGGCATTGGCCGCCCTGCAGCTCGCCGCGCGCGATCCGCAGAGCGCGCTGATGCCGCTGATCCTGGAGGCGGTGCGGGCGCGGGCGACGGTCGGGGAGATCAGCGATGTGCTGCGGGGAGTGTGGGGGGAGTACCGGCCCACCTGACCCCGGACTTGCCGGGCGGGGCGGGGCCGTTCATTTTGAGGCCCGGCGCCCTGTCCTCGAACCGGGAGCACTCATGAGAACCCTCCGCACCCTCCACCGGGCCGCAGCCGTTGCGGCCCTCGGATTCCTCGGCGCCAGCTGCTCGGATCGCACCCCTGACGCGCTCATCGGCCCACGGCTGGATGTGCGCGACCTGCAGGTGGTGATGGCAGCGCAGCAGCGTCACACGGACGCCCTCCTGCGTATTCCGGGCGTGATCGGGACCGCCGTCGGGCTCCTGCCGAACGGCAAGCTGGGCGTGAAGATCCTGCTGGCGGACACCAGCGTGCGCGGGCTACCGGGCGCGCTCGACGGCATTCCCGTCGCCGCGGAGGTGACGGGGCTGATCGTCGCGCGCAGCACCCCGACGACCCGGGCGCGGCCGGCGCCGCTCGGCTTCTCCGTGGGCCACCCGGCCATCACCGCCGGCAGCATCGGCGCGCGGGTCGTCGACGCCGCCGGCAACGTCTACGTGCTGAGCAACAACCACGTGCTCGCCAACAGCAACGACGCCACCATCGGCGACCCCGCGCTCCAGCCGGGCCCGTACGACGGCGGCACGGCCCCCGCCGACCAGATCGGGACGCTGTTCGCCTTCAAGCCCATCGATTTCTCGGCGAGCGGCGCGAACACGTTCGACGCCGCCATCGCGCTCTCCAGCACGAGCGACCTCGGCAACGCCACCCCGACGGACGACGGCTACGGCACGCCCAACGCCACCATCTTCGGCGACGCGAACCACGACGGCCTGTTCGACGACGAGGGCGCCCTGCTGAACCTGTACGTGCAGAAGTTCGGCCGCACCACGAAGCGGACCCACGGGCAAGTCACCGCCATCAACGCCACCGTGATGGTATGCTACGAGGTCTTCTTCGGGTTCTGTCTCAAATCGGCCCGGTTCATCGACCAGCTCGTCATCGAGCCCGGCACGTTCAGCGGCGGCGGCGACTCGGGGTCGCTGATCGTGACCGACGACGACGCCAAGAACCCCGTGGCGCTGCTGTTCGCGGGCAGCTCCACGCAGACGATCGCCAATCGCATCGATCTGGTGCTGCAGTATTTCGGGGTTTCCGTGGACGGCGGCACTTCGCCTCCGCCCACGCCGGTGACGGACCTCGCCATCACCAGCGTGAGCGCGCCCGCCTCCGTTACCCAGGGCGCGAGCGTGAACGTCGTCGTCACGATCCGCAACGCGGGTAACCAGCCCGTGAGTGGGAGCATCGACGACACGCTGCGGGACGTGACCGACAACGTCACGATCGGGGTCCAGAGTGTCCCGGATCTCGCGGCTGGCCAGAGCACCACCCAGACATTCACGTGGAACACGACCGGAAGTTCCTTCGGAAGCCACACGCTCACCGCCAGCCTCAGCTTGACGGATGACAACGGGTCCAATAACCAGGCCTCGACGACCGTCACGGTCAACTCGCCCTCCGTGATCATCCACATCGGTGACCTGGACGCCTCGGCCTCACGCAACGGATCGACCTGGTCGGCCACGGTCGAGATCACGGTGCATGACGCGAATCACAACCCCCTGAACGGCGCGACGGTCGTGGGTCACTGGAGCGTGATCGGGCTGAATTCGGACACTTGTACGTCGGGCGACCTGGGCGGCAACGGGACGTGCATCGTGCTGTTCCCGGCGCTGAAGCGGAGCGTCGCCTCGGTGAACTTCACGGTGGTCAGCGTGACCATGGACGGTCGAACCTACGATCGGACCTTCAATCACGACCCCGATGGAGACAGCAACGGTACGACGATCAAGGTGTTCAAGCCGTAGGGAGGCAGGATTCGAGTTCACCTGCGCACCGTGCCGGTCGCGCTAGCGATCGGCGCGGGCGCCGGAGGCGCGCTGCTCGGCCTCGGCGGGCGGCTCGCGATGCGGCTGTTCGCGCTGGCGACCGGGCGACCACCGGCGTTCAACGTGCGCGGTACGCTCACCGTCGTCTTTGCGGGGGCCGTGGCCGGACTGCTCGGGGGGGCGCTGTTCTGGCTGCTGGAGCGTCGCTTGCCGAGGGCGGCGTGGTGGCGCGGCCTCACGTTTGGCGCCGTGTGTCTCGCGGTCGCGGCGCCGGGCATCCGGCCGCCGCAACTCCTCACCTTCAGCCTGTTCGCACCGTTCTTCCTGTCGTACGGCCTGGTGGTCACCTGGGCCTGGGGGCGCTGGCGAAACGCCCGGTCGCTCGGCACGTAGTGACCGCATCCCAGCCGGCCTTCGCAGCCCCTTCACCCAGGAGATCCGCCGATGAACGGGGACTTCGCGATCCTGTTGTTCTGGTTCGGCATCTCCCTGACCGCCAACGTCGCGCTCGGCATCGCCTGGTTCCGCACCAGCCGGCGCGTGCGCCACCTGGAGAACCGCCCGGATCTCTCGCAGTTCGACGACATCGCTGCTCGCGTCGAGCAGGCGGTTGACGCGCTCGCCGGGCGGGTGGAGGAACTGGCCAACGGGCAGGAGTTTCTGAACCGCGTGCTGTCTGACCGTCTCGACAAGCTGGGCCGGGCGTTGCCGTTACCGGAAGCCCGCGATCCGTCCCGGTAGGCTCCATATCCGAATTTAGGTGGAGTCGTGCTGATCAAGGCAGCACTCAACGGGGCCCGGAGGCCCGGCACCCATCCGGCGCTCCCCGTCACGCCCACGGCGTTGGCCGCCGCCTCGGCCGCGGCTGTCACGGCGGGCGCCGGAGCCATTCATCTCCATGTCCGCGCGCGCCAGGGCGAAGAGAGTCTCGCCCCCGAAGACGTGGCCCATACGCTCGCTGCCGTCCGTGCCGCGGTCCCGCGCACGCCGATCGGTATCAGCACGGGAGCGTGGATCGTCAGGGACCCGGCTGCTCGCAACGCGTTGGTGGCCGCCTGGACCGTGCAGCCCGACTTCGCCTCGGTGAACTTCGATGAAGAAGGAGCGACCGGCCTCGCCGAGCTCCTGCTCAGCCGCAGGGTGTTGGTCGAGGCGGGGCTGCGGGACGCCCCCACCGCCGGGCGCTGGGTTGAAAGCGGTCTGAGTCGACGCTGCCTGCGGGTGCTCCTGGAGCCGCAGGACCGCGAGCTCCCGGACGCCCTTCGGACGCTGGCCGAGATCGGGGCGGTCCTCGACGCGGCCGACGTTTCCTGCCGCCGTGTGGTGCATGGGATGGGGCCCACCGTGTGGGGCATGATCGAGGAAGCGGCGCGGCGCGGCGACGACACCCGCGTCGGCCTGGAGGATACCCTCCACCTGCCCGACGGCAGCGTCGCGCCGGATAACGCCGCCTTGGTCGCCGCAGCGTGGCGCCGGGTCTCCGGCCCTGCCCAACCGTGACAGCGGACGAATTCCGCAGCATCGCCCTGAGTCTACCGCAAGCGTCTGAGGCCGCCCATATGGGCCACCCAGACTTTCGCGTCGCCGGTCGCATCTTCGCGACGCTCGGGTATCCCCGCAGCGGGTGGGGTATGGTCAAGCTCACGCCCGAGCAACAAGAGTTGTTCGTCCGAGCCCAGCCGGCGGCTTTCGTGCCGGTCAAGGGCGCTTGGGGCCGCGCGGGCGGCACGAGTGTTCGCTTGCGGGCTGCCAGGAAAGGGCCGGTCCGCGAGGCGCTGCTCATCGCTTGGCGCAACCGCGCCCCCAAGCGTCTCGTAGGGCAGGTGAAGCTCTCGTGATGCTGGAGCAATCCGTCTTGATTGTGGCTGTCACACCCAGCACCTTATGCGCAGTCCGTTCGGTCGCTTACCGCAGAGCCTCCTTGCGAACCTGACCAGCCGCACCGGTGTCGATTTTGGGCCCCGCCGAGCGACTATCTGGCGTCCACAACCGTTCCACTACCATCGGGAGGCAGATATGAAGTACCTGTGCCTGATCTATGATGAGGAGAAGAGGCTGGGCGGCATGTCGAAGAACGAATCGGACGCCTTCACAAGCGAGTACTTTGCCTTCACCGAGGGGATCCGGAAGAGCGGCCACTACCTGGGCGGGGAAGCCCTCCAACCGGTTCAGACGGCCACGACCGTGCGGATCCGGAACGGCAAGGTGTCCGCAACCGATGGTCCCTTTGCCGAGACGAAGGAGCAGCTGGGCGGGTTCTACCTGATCAACGCCAGGGACTTGAACGACGCCATCCAGGTGGCCTCGAAGATCCCGTCGGCGCGCCTGGGCACGGTCGAGGTGCGGCCGATCCAGGAGTTCAACCAGCAGTAGCCACGGAGAGGGGGCCCGCCGCAGGTGAGCGAGGACGCGGCTGAACGCGTGCGCGAGACCGTGGATGCTGTCTACCGGTCCGACTCGCGCCGCGTGCTCGCCACCCTGATCCGTCTGCTCGGCGACTTCGACCTCGCCGAAGAGGCGCTGCACGACGCCTTCGCCGCCGCGGTGGAACGCTGGCCGCGGCACGGCGTGCCCGCCAAGCCCAGGGCGTGGCTCGTTTCGGCCGGCCGCTTCAAGGCCATCGACGCCATGCGCCGGCGCGCCCGATTCGACGCCTCGCAGGCGGAGCTCGCCGAGCGACTCGACGCCCCCAGCAGTGACCCCGCGGGGTGGGAGGACGAGGGCGTCGAGGACGACCGGCTGCGCCTGATCTTCACCTGCTGCCATCCCGCCCTGCCGCCCGACGCCCAGGTGGCGCTGACGTTGCGGGAGGTATGCGGCCTCACGACCGAGGAGATCGCGCACGCGTTCCTCACCGCTCCGCCCACGGTGGCCCAGCGGATCGTGCGCGCCAAGACGAAGATCCGCGACGCGCGCATTCCGTATCAGGTGCCGTCGCGGGCGGAGCTGCCGGACCGGCTGGACACCGTGCTCCACGTGGTCTATCTGGTGTTCAACGAGGGGTACTCCGCGTCATCGGGTGCGTCGCTGACGCGGCACGATCTCTCGGGCGAGGCGATCCGCCTGGGGCGGCTGCTGATCGAGTTGCTGCCGGAGCCCGAAGCGGTGGGACTCCTGGCGCTGATGCTGCTGCACGAGTCGCGGCGCGCCGCGCGCACGTCGCCGGCGGGCGAGCTGGTCCTGCTGGGCGACCAGGACCGCTCGCGCTGGAACCGGGATCAGATCGCGGAGGGTGCGGCCCTGGTGGAACGGGCGCTGTCATCGCGCCGGTTCGGCCCGTTCACGCTGCAAGCGGCGATCGCGGCGGTACACGCCGAGGCGCCCGGCGCCGCCGCGACGGATTGGGCCCAGATCGTCGGACTGTACGACGTGCTGGTGCGGGCGGATCCGTCGCCCGTGGTCGAGCTGAACCGCGCCGCGGCCGTGGCGATGCGCGATGGGCCGTCGGCAGGTCTTGGCCTCATCGACGCGATCCTGGCGCGAGGCGATCTGGGAGACTACCACCTGGCCCACTCCGCACGGGCGGACCTGTGCCGGCGGCTGGGGAGAACGGCGGAAGCCCGGGCCTCCTACGAGCGGGCCCTCGGCCTCACGCGGCAGGCGCCCGAGCGGCGGTTCCTCGAGCGACGGCTGGGCGAGCTGCCGGACTGAGACCGCGAGCGCAGCCGTGACGATCTACGTAGCCCTCCTCCGGGGCATCAATGTCGGCGGCCACAAGCAGGTCGCCATGGCTGACCTGCGCGACCTCCTCACGCAGCTGGGCTTCGCTGACGCACGATCACTGCTCCAGAGCGGCAATCTTGTCTTTCGGAGTGACGCACGAACGGGCTCCGGCCTGGAGCGGTTGCTGGAGACGGAGACCGAGAACCGTCTCGGTCTTCGCACGGACTGGTTCGTCCGCACCGCCCAGGAATGGCAGGCGGTCGTCGCACACAATCCCTTCCGCAGGGAAGCCGAGCGCGATCCCGCCCGTCTCCTCGTCATTTTTCTGAAGGAGGCGCCGGACGTCAAGAGCGTGAAAGGGCTGCAGGCCGCCATCACCGGTCCGGAGATCGCACGTGCCGCGGGCAAACACGCGTACCTCGTCTACCCGAACGGTGTCGGCCGCTCGCGCCTGACGAACGCCCTCATCGAAAGGAAGCTCGGAACCTCTGCCACGGGTCGCAACTGGAACACCGTCCTCAAACTTGGCGCCCTCGCCAAAGCCTGATAGCGCTCTGGCGCCGGCGCGCATCGGCGCGCAGCTTAACCGCGTGCTTCGTTGGCTGATCGCCACCCTTCACCTGCTCGCCCTTCCCCTGGGGCTCGGCGCCGTCTGGGCGCGTAACCGCGCCCTGCGCGGCGCTCTGAGCGCCGATGGCCTCCGCCGCGTGTTCGTGGCCGACAACCTTTGGGGCGTGGCGGCCGTGCTGTGGATCGGCACCGGTCTGCTGCGTGCCTTCGGCGGCCTCGAGAAAGGCGCCGGCTACTATCTCCACGACCCCGTGTTCTACGCCAAGATGGGCCTCCTCGCCGTCATCCTGCTCCTCGAGATCCGGCCGATGACGACCCTCATTCGCTGGCGCATCGCCCTCGGGCGCGGGGCTTCCATCGACACGTCCCCGGCGCTTGCCCTTGCGCGCATCAGTGAGATCCAGGCCGGGCTCGTCGTGCTGATCGTGTTCGCGGCGACCGCGCTTGCGCGCGGGCTCTTTCTCTAGGCTGCCCTTCTTGCGCCGGTGGGGCTTCGGCCCACACCTTACGCCGGGCCGCCCCCCCAACCACAGGAGGTCGTAATGATTGGGCTCACCACGCTGTGGCTCCCGATCCTGCTGTCGGCGGTCCTCGTCTTCGTCCTCAGTTCCGTGATCCATATGGTGACACCCTGGCACAAGAGCGACTATCCCAAGCTGGCGAACGAAGACAAGGTGAGGGATGTGCTGCGCCCGCTCGCCATCCCGCCGGGTGACTACATGGTCCCCCGTCCGTCGAGCCGAGAGGAGATGCGCTCACCGCAGTTTGCTGAAAAGGTCAAGCAGGGCCCGAACCTGGTGGTGACGGTGATCCCCAGCGGTCCGGTGCCGATGGGGAAGAGTCTCACTCTCTGGTTCCTCTATGCCGTGGTGGTCGGCGTGTTCGCCGCGTACGTCGCCGGGCGCGCCCTGCCCGCCGGCGCACCCTCCCTTCAGGTCTTCCGGTTCGCGGGGGTCACCGCGTTCGTCGGCTATTCGCTCGCCCTTTGGCAGATGTCGATCTGGTACCGTCGCTCCTGGTTGACGACGATCAAGGCGACGGTGGACGGGTTGATCTACGCGCTCCTGACGGCCGGGATCTTCGGCTGGCTGTGGCCGCGCTAGAGTTGGCCGCGCGGCCCCTCGCCCAATCGCGTGGCGACGACCCGAGTCTTCCCCCGGCATTCAAACCCGCGGCTCTCCAGCGGCATCTCAGCAACGATTGGGACTTTGGGCGCCTGAAAACGGTGGCCGGACCCAGGAGGGATCGATGCGCACGAGACTATTCCGATTCACGCCGGTCGGTGTGGTGTTGCTCGCAGCGATCGCGGCCTACGGCGGGTGGGCGGCGATCACCGTCGAGAACCTGCCCGAGTACGTGGTGGCACGCCAGCCCGTGAGCCTCACCTTCACCGTGCGCCAGCACGGTGTCCGTCCGCTCACCGGACTCCAGCCCAGGGTCG
>QHUY01000184.1 GCA_003223415.1 Gemmatimonadota bacterium | reverse complement strand
GGCGATCGTGTGGCCGCAAGCCGGAGCAGTGAGCGTCGTCCTCGGCAACGACCTGGTTGCGGGAGGGAGCAACAACTCGGACTTCGGGTTTGCGGCGCAGCTGGGAGGCGCGTCCGTCACGGTCGGGGGCAAGGCCGTGGTAGAAAAGGGGCGGCTCAAGTAAGGGGCGCGATGCTCCGCATCGACGCGACGACGTGGGTCGACTCCCTCGTCAAGGCTCCAGGCCGACTCGCTTGACGAGACCCGCGAAGCGGGGATCCTCGCGCACGGTGTCGTAGAGAGGCTCGACCTTCAGGAAGGTCATGAAGGCGTCGCGCCCAGCGTACCCCCGCTCCAGCCAGGCGAACGTGCTGTCCTTGTCGCCCAGCGCTGCGTACATCAGCGCGACTTTCGCGGGGATGACGTATCCGCGTTGCGCCTGTTTTTTCAGATCGCCGAGCGCGCTCAGGGCCTCCGCGCGGTGCCCGCACAACGCGTAGGCGTAGCCCCGAGCCGCGCCCTCGGGGTTCGGAAGCGACGGCGGGATGAACCGCGTCGCCGCGATGGCCTCGTCACACCGCTTCGCCTGGAGGTACGCTCGGGCCAGCTCGGCTTGCGCTAAGGCGTTGGTCCCGTCCAGCTCGAGCGTCTTTCGCAGCTGCGCGATGGCCTCGTCGTAGCGGTGGGCGTAATAGAACACGCTCGCCACTCGCGTATTGATAATCAAGGAGAGAGGATCGAGCTCCCGGGCGTGCTGCATTTCGCGAATCGCGACGTCCGCCCTCCCCGTAATGAGGAAATACCACGCCTGAAACAGGTGCGCCGGGGCGTACTGAGGGTCGAGGGCGATCGCCCGGGTCAGCGCCTGCTCGGCCGCCGGCCAATTCCAGTCGTAGTACAAGCTGATGATCCCGAGCGAGGTGTGAGCCTCGGCGAGCGTGCTGTCGAGTAACAGCGCCCGCTGCGCGGCCGCCTTGGCTCGGGCGAAGCCTTCCCGCGGGGCCTCATAGCCCCAGATCGAGAGCACGCTGTACGCGTCGCTTAGGCCGGAGTACGCCGAGGCATACAGGGAATCGGTGCGCACTGCCTGCTCGAAGTACTCGGCGCTCTTGCGCAGGAGACCCGGCTCGCTCCGCTGGCCGAAGAAATAGCGGCCCTTCAAGTACAGGTCGTGCGCCTCGGGGCTTGCCGTCGAGCGCCGCACCAAGGGGACGTTCGCCGCTCCGGCGAGTGTGACCTGCAGCGCCTGCACGATGGCTCGCGAGATGTCGTCCTGCACGGCAAACACGTCCTTGATGTCGCGCTCGTACTCCTCTGCCCAGAGCTGATAGCCGTCCGCGGCGTTGATGAGCTGGGCGCTCACCCGGACGCGGCTGCCGGCACGCCGCACCGTGCCCTCGAGCAGCGTCCCGACATTCAGCTCCCTCCCGATCTGGCTGGCGTTGACGTTCTTGTCCCGGAACGCGAAGGCCGATGTGCGTGCCGCTACCCGCAGCCCGGCCACCGCGTGCAGGGCCGTGATGAGCTCCTCCGACATGCCGTCGCTGAAGTACTCGTCATTCCGGTCGGGACTGAGGTTGACAAAGGGCAGCACGGCGATCGACCGGGCCGGCCCGCCGGACGGATTGACTCCTCCGGTGAACCGTCGGTGCGAGAACAGGACGTAGCCTAGTGCGAGGATCGCGACCGCACCCGCCGCATACAGGGCCGGGCGCCGTGTCCACCACCGCGACAGCGGGGCCGCAGGGCCCGGGGGGGCCGCGGTGAGCGCCTCACTGAAGGCTCCGGCAGTCGCAAACCGGTCCGCGGGAGCCTTGGCGAGCGCCTTGAACACGGCGCGCTCCAGCGCGGCGGGCAGGTCGGGACGACTGGCCCGCAGCGGCGGCACCGGATCGAGCGTGTGTCGCGCCAGCACCTCCTGCGGTGTGGTGCCCAGGAACGGCGGGTGCCCCGTGAGCATCTCGTACAAGACGCAACCGAGCGCGTAGACATCGGTGCGCGCGTCCAGCGCGCGCTGCCCGCTCGCCTGTTCGGGACTCATGTAGGCCGGCGTCCCCACCGCCATCCCCGTGTTCGTCAGCTGCTCGTCACCCCGGAGCGCTCGGGCGATCCCGAAGTCGGCCAGCAGCGGGTGACCGTCGCTGAGGAGGATGTTCTCGGGCTTCACGTCCCGGTGGATCACCCCGTGGCGATGGGCGCAATCCAGTGCCTCGGCCGCTCCGCGGGCGATACGCAGCGCATCCTCGACCGGCAGCTGCTGGTCGCGCTTGAGCCGATCGCGCAACGACTCGCCCTCGATGTAGGGCATCGTGAACCAGAGCTGTCCTGCGGCCTCGCCCGAATCGTGCACACTCAAGAGGTGGGGGTGCTGGAGCCGCGCCGCGAGTCTGATTTCTCGCAGGAAGCGCTCGGGCCCGAGCGCGGCAGCCAGCTCAGGGCGGAGCACCTTCAGGGCGACGAGGCGATCGTGCTTCAAGTCGCGGGCGAGATACACGGTGGCCATCCCGCCGCGGCCGAGCTCGCGCTCGATGGTGTAGCGGTCGGCGAGGGCGTCTTGCAGGTGAGCGCGTAGGTCGGCCAGGCATGCACTCGCGGACGCGGGACAGCTCCATCTTAGGGCCGGCGCAATGGCGCGCCAGAGGGAAGCGCCTACCGCGCCCCCGCCCGGGCCGCGGCGAGCTTCCCCTGCTGCTCGGCCGAGAGCGTGTTCTTGATCTGGATGAGGAGCGTGATGTGGGCGCGCTTCACCTCGCGCTCCACGCCCAGCACCTCGTCCACCTGTGCGAGCGCCGCGGCCTGATCGACGGCCGGCTTGTCGAGCAGCGTGGCGAGCCGCTGCGACTGCTCCTGCATGCGCCACTGCAGGTCCACCACCTTGGTCTGGAAGTCCTGGATCGCCTTCGTGATGGCGGTGCGCTGCTCGGAGCGGAGCCCGATGTCCTGCTGGTGCTGCATCACGAGCTCCGGCGGGAAGAGCACGCGAGCGAGCGGGTCCTCGGGAGGCTGGGTGAGGGGGGAGGGGGCGGGGGCGGGGGCGGGCTGCTGGGCTCCTGCCGCGGTGACGGCGAACAGGGCGAGAGCGGCAATCAGGGAGATACGAAGCGTGTTCACGGAATCCTCCGGTCTCTAGTTGATGGTGGTCGACCCAGCTCCGGCACGGTGCGCAACAGCTCCTCGCCCGGGAGCGCGAGCAGGAAATCGGTGGGCGCTTTCCAGCGCACCGTGGCGAGATCGATCGTCACGCCCCCGCCCCGGTCGGGCCGGGTGAACAGCAGAGCGAGGGCTACGCCCGCGACGGCAGCCGCCGCAGCGGCAAGCCAGCGCGTGCGGCGGCCTGGCGGCGGAGCGTGGCGGGCCCGTGCCGCGGCGAG
>QHUY01000180.1 GCA_003223415.1 Gemmatimonadota bacterium | reverse complement strand
TTGAACTTGCCGCGACCGACGAGACTGGCGCCGCGCAGGCTATCCTGAGCCCAGCTACCGCTGCCGCGCACACCCAGGTAGCGATGCAGCCACAACGTCGCGTCCACGGATGCGGCCCAGCCCAGGCGCCAGTCGGCCGTGCCGGCCTGGTCCAGGTTCGCGGCGCCGGACAGGCCGCCGAAGGAGCCGCCCAGGGTCACCTGGTCGATGGCGGGGCGAAATCCGGTTCGTGCTTCGACCGCAGTGGGCCGGATGCCCACCTGGGCCTGGAGCGCCGCCGGGGCGAGCGCCAGGGCGAGCGCGATGGCAGGCAGGGAGATCCAACGCAAGGGTTCGTGGGGCTGCCGCCCCTGTCAGCACTGTACAGTTCATGAATGAACTATAGCTCCACAAAGTTCCCGCCCCGCGAGGAGGCGGGGGCGGGGGTGTGTCGGTGGGGGGGGTCGGTGCTGCGGTCAGTGCTCGGGCACCCGTCGCACTACCGGGCGTCCAGCGCCCCGAGGCGCTTGCGCACCGCCGGGCTCGCCGCCCTGAGGACAGCGGCCCACACTCGCCGCCAGACGGCCGCGTACGACTCGACCTGGGTTGACGACACCGCCGAGGCACTGGCACCGGACCGGACCAGACTGGCAAGGGCGGCGCCTGCGCTGTCCAATATCCCCGCCAACCGGCCCTGCTCGGCCGAGTCCGGGCGTCCGCTGATCCGTATGAGGGTTGCGAAATAACGCGTGCCGCCGGCCGCCAGCGATAGTCCCCGTCCCGCATCCGCCGAGATCCCGGCGGGCGCTGCCAAGCCCAACCGGGCGAACGGCAAGGCCCAGTTGTCCGTCTCGAACAGCCCCGCCGGATTGTCAAGCCAGATCCAGGCATGCACGACCGCCACGCGTGGCCCCCCCCCTGTGACGTGTTGGTGGACGGCAGGGGCGCCCGCGTGCGCCAGGATGAAGCTCTCTTCGTCCACCTTCCCCGCGTGCGTGTGCCACGCCTGCGGCGGAACGGGGAGACCGCCCGGCATCGCCGTGTCGGTCACTAACGCGGCATACGCTACGCCGACTAAAGTCGGCCGGCCGCCGATGTCCGCGTACTCAAGCACCGGCGGCCGCGCCGGATCGAGCTCGCCCGCGACGAGCAGTCGGGGATTGATCCAGTGCTCCCCCATGCCCGGGAAGTCCGGCCCGACAGGTCGATAGCCGTCCGCGGCGGCGACGTCTCGATCCCGGTAGCGCGCGGTACCGAGGCGTGCCGCGGCCACAAGCTCGGTTTGCGCGGGTGTCGGCAGCGGCACCGCGAGGGCGAGGACGGCCGCGGCGATCAGCGCGCGCCCCATCAGCGCACCACGGTGAGCGAGTCGCGACCATAGGCCGCGAGCAACGCCTGGAGCTGCGGAGCGGCGAGGCCGTAGGGGAACCGGCTCAGCAGCCGCAAGCGATCCCAGGTGCGACCGCGCGGTCCGCCCTCCCAACTCCCGCCGCGGGCAGGCACCCGCCCCCCACGCACGAGGCGAAAGGGAACGAGCGTGATCTCCCCCCCTCCCCCTCCCCCCTCCCCGGTCGTGTCGCGCACGAGCAGCGCCGTATCCCGCACCTCCAGCAGCTCCCCGCTCACCAGCGGCCGCCCCTTCCCCACGTCGACCTCGACGGCGGCCCCCTCAGGCCGTTGCGCCATCCGCTGGAAGTTTTTGGTCGATGGCCCGACGAAGCATCCCGCCCCCCCTCCCATCGCCGCAACGAACAAACAGCCGGTCATCAGCAGGCGTCGCATGCGTCACCTCACCGGGACCCGAGTGGCGGCGAACCGTTCCTCCAAGTCGCTCTGCACTACCCGATACCGGGCCACGGCCTCGGCGAGCGCGGCATCCGTCGGAGAGAACGGCTCGCGGCGGCGCGGTGCCGCGAGCCAGCCGCGCCGGATCCACTCGATGTAGTAGCCCCGCGAGACGAGCAAGAACGTCCGCGCGGAGTCTGTGGGCGCGGGGCCCGTTTCCCACACCGCCGTGAAGCGCTGACCCGGCACGGTTTGCAGATAGCGGCGGTCGGCCGCCCGCAGGCTCGCGAGGGCGCTGGCGTCCTCTACCCCGCGCGCGTCGATCACGGCGTCGAGCGCGTGCGCGATCACCGCAGGTCGGCGAAGCGTGAACCCGACCGCTACACGGTCGATCCGCCAGTTGTCCGCCACGAAGGCGAGCCGTACGTGGAGCGAATCACCGCGCGGGACCGGTACCACGGCGGCCACGTCCTTCCAGGCCACGGGGCCGGTGTCCCGAATGCGAGCGACCTCGCGCCACCCCGCCGCCTCGCGCACGGCGATCCGCATCCCCATGCGCGAGGCATACCATTGCCCGAGCTGCAGGGCCGGACCGACGCGCTCCAGATCGTTGGCCACCCAGTCGAGGGAGCGCGCCCCGGCGTCGCCCAGCATGACGTCGTAGAGCAGCACCGTGTTGAGCAGGCTGTTCCGCATCCGGAAGACGAGGGCCGCACTGTCCGCGCCCGCGGGCACGGGCATGGCGAGCTCGATGGTGTCGTCGAGATCGCCGGCGGCGGCGGCGGCCAGCGTGCGCGGGTCTGTGCGGAAGGCGTCCCCGTCCGCGGCTGCAAGCACGCCACGGAGATCGTGCCCGGCGCGGTCTCGCGCCGCGGCCACGGGCTGCAGCCCGGTGACGGCGACCGGGCGGCCCGCCGGATCGGTCGCGACGACTTCGTCAGCCCGGTGGAGGACCTCGAGGAGCTCCAGTTGGTTCAGGTAGTGCGTCTCGTACGCCTCGTTGCGCACTTCCAGCCGCACCGCTCCAGTCGGACCCGCCCGGAGGCGCAGGCGGTCCACGTCTCGCGACTCGAACAGCGGCGCCACGCTGTAGGAGAAGCCTTCAGCCTCGAGCACCGCTGTCCCCGCGCTATCCGAATAGAACGTGGGGCAGGAGCCGAAGCACTTCGGGTCCGTTGCGCAGTAGATCGCGACCGAGAGGGCGATCGTGCCGACGGTGGCAAGCAGGGAGACGCCGATCGTGGCGGGGCCGTTCACGCCCGACTGGTAGGTCTCCAAGCCGAGCACACTGTCGAGCGGTATGTCGGGCGCAGGGCCGAGTTGCCTGAGGGCCAGGTCGTAGCGGGTGCCGTCCCCGCTCAGGATGTTGCGCGCCAGGGTGACGCCGTCCGGGTAGAGCACCGTCGTACCGTCGAGCAAGTGCGCCTTCACCGGCGAGGTCACCGTGACAGAGTCGGCGGTGCGCTCGATCTCCTCGACACTGACCTGCCGAACGATGAAGCAGGCCGCGGCGATGAGCACAACGACAGCGAGGGTCAGGCAACGCAGCGTCGACACGACGACCTCCCGACGGCTTGGGCCGGACCGCAACATCCTCCGCCCAGGTCAAGCCGTCGTCAAGCGGCGTCGGGCAGCCTACTCCGGGATCGCCCCCACCCCCCCCGCCGGTGTCTCGCGGGCGACGGTCGGGGTGGCGAACCCCGGGCGCGGGACGAGCGGCAGCCCCAAGTGCTCGCGCGCCCGATTCAGGGCGTCGTCGATGTTTCCCGTGACGTTCTCTTCGCCGATCTCGTACAGGAAGCCCGAGCGCTCCAACGCGACCACCGGCTGCGAGTGCACGTCGGCCAGCACCACCAGCGTCCCCTCGCGGCGGCTGCGGCGCACCAGATCTCGCAAGGCGTGCAGCCCGGTCGAGTCGATCGCGGGGACGTGACGCATTCGCAGAATCAACACTTTCGGCTTGCCGGCGATCCGGTTCAGGCGGTCCTTGAACATCTCCGCAGCGCCGAAGAAGAACCGACCCCCTCGGGCACCGCCCGCCGCCGCACCGCGTTCGGGTCGCTCTCGAAGTCGTCGGCCGGATCCCGGAACTCGTGCGTCAGCACGCTGATGTTGGTCACCTCGGCCATGCGCCGCATGAACAGGAACGCCGCCAGCACCATCCCGACCTCAATCGCCAACGTCAGGTCCACGAGCACCGTCAGTAGAAACGTCGCCAGCAGCACCGCGACGTCGCTCTTGGGGGCGCGCAGCTCCGCCACGAAGGTGCGCCACTCGCTCATGTGGAAGGCGACGACCACCAGGATCGCGGCCAGCGTGGCGAGCGGCACCAGCCCAGCCCAGCGGCCGAAGAACAGGGTGATGAGCAGCAGGGTCACGGCGTGCGCGATCCCGGCGACCGGCGTGCGACCGCCGTTCTTCACGTTGGTCGCAGTGCGCGCGATCGCGCCAGTGGCAGGAATGCCCCCGAACAGCGGCGCGGCGATGTTGGCGACGCCCTGCGCAACCAGCTCCATGTTGGAGCGGTGCCGCCCGCCGATCATGCCGTCGGACACGACGGCCGAGAGCAGCGACTCGATCCCGCCGAGCATGGCGATCGTGAACGCCGGGCCGACGAGCCCCTTCAGCATCGGCAGCGTGACGTGGGGTAGCGCCGGCCGCGGCAGCCCCGCGTTGATGGCCCCGAAGCGGCTCCCGATCGTCTCCACAGGGATGTGCAGCAGCTGCACCAGGACGGTCGTCACGATCAGCGCGATGAACGAGCCGGGGATGCGGCGCTCGAATTTCGGCCAGACCAGGATGATGACGAAGGTGAGGACCGCGAGACCGAGCGCGCCCGGGTTGAGCGAGTCGAAGTGCCGGGCGAACGCATCCCACTTGGCGAGGAAGTCGGCCGGCACCGCGCCCATGTCGAGCCCCAGCAGGTCCTTCACCTGACTCGAAAAGATGATCAGCGCGATGCCGCTCGTGAATCCGATCGTGACCGGGTAGGGGATGAACTTGATCGCGGCTCCCAGGCGGGCCAGGCCGAGGACGATGAGGATCCCCCCGGCCATCATCGTGGCGGCGAGCAGCCCGTCCAGGCCGTGCTGCTGCAGGATGGCGTACACGATCACGACGAACGCGCCCGTGGGGCCGCCGATCTGCACGCGCGAGCCGCCCAGCGCCGAGATCAGGAAGCCGGCGATGATGGCGGTGTAGAGGCCGCGCTCGGGGCTGACGCCGCTCGCGATGGCGAACGCGATGGCGAGCGGCAGCGCCACGATCCCGACGATCAGCCCCGCCGTCAGGTCGGCGAAGAGCTGGGCGCGGGTGTACGTCTTGAGGGTGGTAACGAGCTTGGGGACGAGCACGGGTTACAAAATACGCGAAACGGCCCGGCGTGGGCCGGGCCGTACAAAGGACCTGAAACCTTCAGGTTGGGTCAGTGGAAGGTCACGCCCAAGCCGAAACTGGCGATCGCCTGCTTCCATCCGCTCCCCACCAGGGAGCCGTTGCTCTTCAGGTCGCCCACGCTTCCGTACCAGAAGTCGGCGGTGGGCGTAATGGAGATGTTGCGGCCGACCCGGATGTCGTACCCCAACCCCGCCACGACTCCACCGCCGAGGCCGGTCACCGACCCGCCGCCGCCGCTCACGCTGAAACGGTAGTCCGAGAATCCCAGGCCGCCCTTCAGAAAGAGGCCGCCAGCGGGCATCGGATAGAAGTACAGGGCCGCGGTCACGTTGCCGAGCGTCTCCGCGGAGGAGGGAGAGCCGCCGTAGCTGTGTGTCCAGCCGTCGATCTCGCCGCCCAGCAGCAAGCGGCGGCTCAGGGTGCCGCCCAGCCGGACAAAGCCGGTGACCCCGCCGACGGTAGTGTCGGCACAGCCGTCGCACTTCTCGTGCGCCGACCCGTAGCCGAGGCCGAAGCTGACCCAGAATCCTTCGCGGATCTGCGGATGCTGGGCGGCAGCCAGGGATGCGCCGAGCCCGAGGAAGAGGCCGGCGAGGGTGAGGGTGCGCAACGCGGCGCGCATGAGTGCCTCCTGTGGTGAAAGCCAAACGGGCGCCGGAACCGATTGTAGTACCCACGTGAGCCGGCGAGGTCCCCGCGGCGTAGCAGTCAGCCATGGCCCTCTGAATCAGCCTGGGGTAGTTTCTCTCGAGCGTTGCGTTGTGAGGAGGCGGAGCATGTGGCTGATCCCAAGCTGGGCGATCGGCGTAGCAATTATCGTCATCGCTGCCTCGATACCCAAAACCGTGCGGCTGCTGCTCCAGTCACGGGTCAATCGGGCGCCACCGAGTGGGCTCTCGGACGCCGAAATATCGCAGATACGTGAGGGGCTCGAGGACATTCAACGACGCCTGGGGGACCTTGAGGAGCAGGTGGACTTTACGGAGCGACTCCTCGCCAAGCAGCGCGAGGGGGGAGGGCAGCGACTGGCTCCACCGCGGACGGGCTGATCGAGTCTCTTGCCAGAGGCGACGGTGTTTCGCTCGCGGAGCGGGCCCTAGGCTAGGTGCCAAAGGCAAAGGAGTACGGCCATATGGCCGGGACGGTCGGTACGGCGACTTGCTGAGCATTGTCTCCATACCCGTCGTATGCCCCCCGTTTCACCCAACGAATGGACGACATCGAGGCTGGCGTGTTGGGATTACCCTTATCGCTTTCAAGGAAGTGGAGACCAAGGTGACGTTGAATGGGGTTAGCAAACACCTTGATGAGATTGTAGAAGTAGGTTAAACAGATGCCCCCTTCAGAGTAAGCAAGTCTCGAATACCAATGCTTTTGTTTACAAATGTAGTACCTAGCCTGGAGGTAATAACTCACATCTGCTGTGTAATCATCGTCGCCCCATTTCTTCCTGTCGAGCACGCTATCCCCCTGTGCCGTTTCAAGGATTTGCTCGACCGTACCACCCGTATTCCGCCAGGCAGCGGTGTTTATGTACCCGTGTATTCTCGTCAGCACTTCCTGGTCATGTTGATCTAAACTCAGGGGACGGACCATAGAAGTGGGCGACGAGCACAGGGGCTATCCCATAACCACCGACCGCGGAAGCGCCTGGGCTTCCGGGGCCCCGGAGGAACACTGCGCGATGACGCTCAGTGTTGCACTGCAAAGTTGATATCAAGCGACATACAAGGCGGGTGGGCCCTGCGGTTCAGCGAGTCGGCACGGCCACGAACTGATAGGTGTGACCCGCCGCCATCACGGTGATCGTCGCAACTGACATCGACGCCGTGAGACCGTCGGCCACCTGCGAGTCCTCGATCGTCAGAGTGTCTCGCTTCCAGCTAAACGTCCCGGACGAGAGGCTGACGTGGTCTGTTCGCGACGACCCGTCGCTGTAGTCGAATTGCTTGGTGAGCGTTAGGCTGTATGTTCCCGCTGAGCAGGGTAGCAGCAGGTAGGCACTTCCGTCCGGCAGGGTCACCAGTCCGTTGAGAGCTACATACGCACCGTTGGGCACTCCCTGAACACAGGCGCGAGCCACCCAGCCCGCTGGAGTTGCGACGCTGTCGGGGTAGTGTGCCAAGGCGTAAAAGGTGAGCGCCCCCCCGACGATCGTCACGTGCGCACCGGAGGCGTCCACGCCGCAACAGGGGAGTAGCTTACCGTCGGCCGCCGTCATCGAATCCCGCGCAATAACGCGCCCAAGAGGCTCGGTGGGAGCGGTCGAGGACTCGGCGCAGGCGGCTACCGCCAGCACCGCCGCGCACCAGCCGATCACCTGCGGCAACCGTGCATCCTTCCGCATACCGTGTATCCTTGGCACCGCAGCGGCAAAAGTCAACGTTCGCATGCCCGTGCAGTCGCAATCGAACCGACTAATCCGGTCGAGAGAAGTCATCCTTCATCCATTTGTGGATGAGCGCTTTGGTCACGGATACATGAGCTACGAGGGTCAACAGAGACTCCGGAATCCTCTGCTCGCGGAGGAGATGAGCCTTGTGGATTATTAGGTCGCTCAGCTGATCCTCCAGAGGCGCGTACACCGCCACGACCCTTGTCCCGGGCGTCATCGAACGCTTCTGACGTAGGGCGATACTTGCCCGTCGCCGGATCCTTTACCCACCCGGCACATCGTTGGATACCACCAACGTCACTTGTTTGCCTGCGGCGTATCCTCCGAGCAGCTTCCACAGCTGCTCCATGGCCGCTTTGGAAGCTCCGGGAACCTCAGCCATCCCCACCAAGAATGGAGCGACGCAGCCCTCCAGGGCGTCGGCTGTGTCCGGAGGCCACACGTGTTCCGTAATCGGGTGGATAAGGCACGCTGCCTGTTGAGGATCAGCAAGACCCACGGGGCGCAGACACTGGACATCGGCGTAATGGCTCAGTTTCGAATGTTCCATCGTGTAGGTGCCAGGTCGCAGACGGACAAATCCGTGACCTCTCTCCAGTGTATGAAAGTACGCGAGGCCAGTTGTCTGAACGTAGTCGAGGCCAGCGCTACCTTTCTTAACCCAAAGGTAACCCTGGACGTGTCCGTGCTCGTCGAGCTTCGCATTATCGCGCCGCAATTCCAGGAACACGTCCGCCATAGCTGTCCTCGCTCTCGAAAAAGTGCGCCTGGTGTGGGGTTGGCCAGTCTTCCTCAAAGAACACGATTCTTTCCTTCGCCGGACCGGGACCAACCCGGGGTTCTGTGCCCCCAAAATGCACCAGGATTCCGGGCGAAAGCGCGTACGTCGCTGGAACCCAAAGAGGCGCCGGTCGGAATCGAACCGACGAATAGAGGTTTTGCAGACCTCTGCCTTACCACTTGGCTACGGCGCCGGGAGGGTCAAACCTGGCGAGATGACGCCCCTTTCTCAACCCACCCCAATAATGCGGTCATTGGAGCAAAGCTATTGTTGGCGGGCCGGTCCGTCCTGGTAGCGTCGTTGGAGCCTCGCCGCCGTTTGCCTGTGACACGATGATAGGGCAGGTTTTGTGCTCCACACTCCACGTTCTCTAGGCACGTTCCACATGACCCTGACGCAGCTACGCAATACCGTCATTGCCCTGATCGTTGCCGTGGGCAACAGCGCTGCCGCGCAGGCGGGGGTGCAAACCTCCGTGCCGGCACGCAAGATCGACTCGCTCCTCTCCCGTATGACGCTCGAGGAGAAGCTGGGGCAACTGAACCTGCTCTCCTTCGACGACCGGTCCACCCCCGCGCAGCTGGACCTGGTGCGACGGGGCCTCGTCGGGGGGTTCCTCAACCTGACCGGCGCAACGGCGACCCGAGAGGCGCAGCATGTCGCCGTGACGGAATCGCGGCTGCGCATTCCGCTCCTGTTAGGCTACGACGTGATTCACGGCTACCGGACCACCTTCCCGATCCCGCTCGCCGAGGCGAGCACCTGGGATCCAGCGGCCGCCCAAGCCGCCGCCCACGTGGCGGCCGTCGAGGCTGCCGCCGCCGGCGTGAACTGGACGTTCGCGCCGATGGTCGACATCGCCCGCGATCCGCGCTGGGGCCGCATCGCCGAGGGCTCGGGAGAGGATCCGTACTTGGGATCGGTGATGGCCGCGGCCTGGGTGCACGGGTTTCAAGGCGCGGACCTGCGCGCGTCCGACGCCGTGTTGGCTACGCCGAAGCACTTCGCGGCATACGGAGGCGCCGAAGGCGGCCGGGACTACAACACTGTGGATGTCTCCGAGCGTACCCTGCGCGAGACCTACCTGCCGCCGTTTCGGGCCGCGGTGGACGCCGGCGCCGGCAGCATCATGACGTCGTTCAACGAGATCGCGGGGCTCCCGAGCACCGCCAACCGCTGGCTGGTGACGACGCTGCTCCGGGGGGAGTGGAAGTTACGCGGCATGGTCGTGAGCGACTGGACGTCGATCGACGAGCTGCGGGCGCACGGCGTCGCCGGCTCGCGCGCGGAAGCGGGAAGGCTCGCCCTCGAGGCTGGCGTGGACATGGACATGGTGAGCCGGATCTATCTCGACGACCTGCCGGCGTTCGTGCGCGCTGGGCGCATCCCCGTCGCAACGGTCGACGCCGCGGTGCGGAGGGTGCTCCAGGCGAAGGTCGCCCTCGGCCTGTTCGACGATCCCTACCACGGAGCGACGGTCGAGCGCGAGCGCGCCACGTCCCTCGCGCCGCAGCACCGCGAGCTCGCCCGGCGAGTGGCGCGCGAGGCGATCGTGCTGCTCAAGAACGATACCAACCTGCTCCCGCTCGACACTACGCGCCACACCCTGGCCGTGATTGGGCCCCTCGCCGACGACAAGGTCGCGGTCCTCGGCCCGTG
>QHUY01000179.1 GCA_003223415.1 Gemmatimonadota bacterium | reverse complement strand
ATCTGGTTGAAGGCATCGGTCAGCAGGCCGAGCTCATCCGCACCAAGCTTCGGGGCCCGCACCGAGTAGTCGTGACGCTCGGAGACGCCTTTGGCAGTATGGGCGAGCGCCAGGATAGGCCGGGAAATCGTGCCCTGGAGGGTGGCGGAGAGGAGGTAGGCTACGAGCAGTGAAACTCCCATCACTAGTGCGGCGATGGCACCGGCGAGCCGCAGCGTGCCGTACACCGCCGTGAGATCGGATTGGAGGTAGAGCGTCCCCAGTCGCGCGTTGCTCGCCTGCGCCACCGGCGCATATCCCACGAGGTGCGAGTGCTCGAAGCGGTACCCGTCCTGGTCCGGCGCGGCCGGAAGCGCCGCGACCGGCAGGTCCGCAGGGTAGCGAGCAAACAGCTTCCCATCCTTGTCGTACAGGCCGGCGGCGACGATATGCGGCTCCGCTCGCAGCGCCGAGAGAATCTCCCGCGCGTCAGCCTCGTTCTGGAACGCCAGTGACGCGGTACTGTTGGCCGCGATGATTCTGCCAAGGGTGGAGAGATTCTTCAGCGTCGTCTGCCGGAACGTCACGAACTCGTACGTAAGAAATGCTGCGCACGTGAGCACCACCACGACTCCGCTGGTCAGCAGGAGGATCGCCATCAGCTTTTGGCGAATCGGCTTGTCGCGCAGCGACATCCTAGGGCTTCCCCGGCGTCACGATCTCGGCCGCCCGGAGCAACTTGGAGCTGATCGTCAGCCGCACCGCTTCCGCCGCTGCGACGTTGATTCTCATGCGGATCTTGTTTCGCTCAGATATAAAGCGGATCATCCCTCCGCGCTGGGCGAAGCCAGCGCCGTCACCCACGGTGAGGATGGCCCGGTGCTTCAGATTGGCGAGAATGTCCTCCAAGCGACTCTCTTCCGACGGACTGACGAACAGGATATGGCAGGTCTTAATGTCTTCGATCGTCTGATAGCGACGGATTTCGAGAGGTCGGCCGCGGACCGTCTCACCGCGGACGGTTTCGTCCAGGTAAGGACCGAATGGATCGTCGCCCAGAACGCCGATGACGAGCGGAGCTGTGGAGTCGGGAAAAGCGCCGGCCGGCCAGTCGACAAACTGAGCGAAGTTGAACAGGAAGACGGCCTTGACCTGATACTCCGGTGTCCGCGCTGCCTGCGCCCCGAGACTCGGGCCCCACGGCAGCAGCACGACCGCACCGAGGAGACACGCCCGGATCCCAAGGGTCGTCTTCAAAAGTGCCACTCGACTCGTCCGTAGACGCCGCGCTCGATTTCGTGCCGCGATGCCGGGGCGCCGAATTCGGCGTGACGCCGGTGGAGGAGGCTCTGTCCGACGAGGGAAAGCTCCAGCGTCGCTACTGGCTGCCAAGCCACGCGAAGATCAAGCTCTCCGTAGGCAGGGATCTGTTGATTCTTGATCTCACTTACGTAGCGAGCATCGGCGTCCGATGAACGAAGCGACAACTGTCGATCGGGATCGCTGCTCGCTCGCGTGGTGTCGGTGCTGCCCGGCTTCGCTGCCGTGCGGACCCGTATCTCGGTGTAGCCGCCTCGCAGCCGCCACGCGTCGGTCAGCCGGTAGTCGGCCGTCAGCTCCGCCCCGTACGATTTTCCCTTTAGCCCATTGGCGAGGATGATTGGAGACGCCGCCGGCGGATTGACCATTTCGACGCTGCGGAGGTTGTCGTAGCGGTTGTAGAAGGTGGCCAACGACACGCGGAGCCTGTCCTGGGCCTGAACGCGGTATCCCAGCTCGTAGGCCAGCAGCTCTTCAGAGCGAAAGTTTGGGCCGCCTTCCAGGAAATACGGGGGTTGCCCCGGAGCGAACAACTCGCGGTCGATGCGCGAGGGTGTTCTGACGGCCCGTGAGACCGCCGCCCACAGCGCTCCTCCTCGAGCCGGCGTCCAGCTCACGCGACCGCTCGGCTGTACTTCATACCCCGTGTAATCGTTGTGCTCTACCTTCGCACCCAGTGTCAAGTGCAGGCGGTTGGGCATAAGCGCGATCTCATCCTGCACGAATCCGGTGTACCACCTGCGACGGACGTGGGACGGGAGAAAGGCGAGCACGGCAGAGTTGCCAACGCGATCATTGATCAGCCGGTAGCCGAGCCCCCACACCACGTCATGACGTCGAGCCAGGACCGACCGGTGTTGGAAATCGACGTCGTAGGTGTCGAGACCCTCTGCGAAGGTGCCGGGGATGTCACGATGCGTCCGGTCGTAGTACAGCTGCAGTCGTGCCTCCGAGGTCGCGGAAAAAACGTGCGACCAACCACCCACCATGTTCCCGCCGCTCACAGCGATATCGCTCGCGCTTGGCTGTGCGATCTTGCCACCGTACAGGTCCCCTTGCAGGGCAAGCTGGTTCACCTCCGACGCGTCCCAATCAAGCCGAAAACCGCCTTGCGCGGTGTGCCAGTCATCCCTCGCGCCCCGGCCATCGGGTAACGCCGTCCGGTCGCGCGTAAACGCTTTGCCGTAGACCCGATAATGGACGTTGGAGCTCATGGCACCACCGTAGCGTGCGCCGCCGAAGCCCTGCAGCTCCGTCCCACCACCGCCAGCCGCGTAGAGTCCCCGAGTGTCTGGCACAGGTTTCGTGATGATGTTGATGACGCCGTTCACCGCGTTGGCGCCCCACAACGTGGCCCCGGGTCCGCTGATGATTTCAATCCGGTCGATGTCCCAGAGGGGCACATCCTGCACGTCCCAGAAAACGCCGGAGTAGAGCGGCGTGTACACCGTGCGGCCATCGATGAGCACCAGCAGCTTATTGGCCGTCGTGCTGTTGAACCCCCGGGCACTGATCGCCCATTGGCGCGAGTCCACTTGCGCCACTTCTAGGTTCGAGGCCAAGCGCAATGCTTCGGGGAGGCTGGTGGCGCCGGAGCGGCGAATGTCGTCCTGGGTGATCACCTGGATCGCGGAGGCCGCTTGCGACAGTTTCTCCGGCCGCCTGGAGACCGACGTCACCTCGAGGTTCATCAGTTGTTCAAGCGTGAGTTTCTTGAGTGCCCCAGGAGACGCCGCCGTATCAGGTTGCTGGGCAAGGCTCCGGGGGGGGGGGGCGAGGAGGACAAGGCCAAGACCGAGCAGCGACACGACGGGCCAACGACGCCGAGATCGCAGAGCAGCGCCTCCGCAGGCGGCGCCGTCACCGCGCGGCACCGTCACAGCTGATGGCCCCACCATAGAGTCACAGGCGCACATCTAACCCCCTCATGCGCATGAATCTGCCAGCGCGGGCCTGTGGCGCGGCGTGTTCCCCGTCACAAGCCATGTCACCCCATCCAAAGGGACACCCAACCCGCGTAAGCCTACGGATAACATAAGGAGTTATCATAGGGCGTTTTTGCGGCAGGAGGGGGTGTTTTTGCGGCAAGCCAGCTCAGGGTACGAAACCGCCCCACGGCGGCACTGTCTGCAGGGCCGGTGGTTCGAGTGATGGAGCGGATGGGATTCGAACCCACGACCCCCTGGTTGCAAACCAGGTGCTCTCCCAGCTGAGCTACCGCCCCCTGCAGACGAAAATAGGGATGGAGGTGAGAGACGGGTAGTGAGCAGCAAACGCCAAGACGCCAAGACGCCGAGTGGATCCCCCCGATTCAATCACTGCCGCTTGACGCCGTTGCCGCCTGTGCCCGCCGTTCGAAGCTCTTCACGGGTCACACTAAACACATAGTCCAAGGCGCGCCGATCACCCAGCGGGGCTTCCAACTCGCCGCCCTCTAGCAGGCTGCTGATGAAAGATTGCAGCCCCCGCCCACTAGACCGCGTTCCGTTCGGAACCCTCGCAGCGCCATGACGGCATTTCCTGCGGACTCGCGCAATGCAGGATGGACGCCCCAGGCCCGGTCCTGGGAGACGTGTGGCATCGAGTGTTAACCCCTGAACCTGCAACAGTATCGCTTGGGGAGGGGCGGGTGCAACCAGCGAGCATGGACGCAGGAAAAGACGGCCGCCAGCGGGACCCCCTGGCGATGCCCTAGCGGGCCGCCGTCCGGGGTGCACATTGCAACCCAACTCGGATGCTGTGATCCCCGAGGCGCGCTGTCGTGCGGCTCGCCAATGCCTCGGGGGGAGCGAATCGCGAAACCGGCTGGGTGGGGGCACCCACATAGCCGGTTTTTGTTTTTTGGCGCCCCAGCGCGTATGAACATCAACGCGGAAGCAGGTCAACACGGAGGAGTTATGCACCCAGGACCACAGAAAACCGCGCGTCTCGCCGCGCTGGCAGTATTCGCCGCGATGCTCGGATGCAAAGAGGCCAGCGCGCCGCAGGCCCCCCGCGTCACCGCGCTCGCCGTCGCCGGCATCCGCGTGGCGTCCGCGAGTTTCTCCGCTGACGGGACATTCGAGCTCGGCCTCGTCGCGACGGACACGCATGGCGACGCCATCTTGAGCACCAGCGTGAAAGTGACTGCGGATATCACCAGTGTGGGTAATTCGAGCGCGTCGCTTCCGGCGATTACCGTCAAGCAGACCCGTGCCGTGCAACCGAGCGGGCTTCCCGTCGCGGCCGGCATCGACATCGACGATTCAGGATCGATGTCGTCGAATGACCAGAACCGCTTGCGCGCCGCTGCCGCGCAGACTTTCTGGGAGACTGTGTTCACTGTGAGATCGACGAATCAGATCGCCCTGTTCGATTTCGGCGCGGGCACGACGACCGGATTGAATGATTCGCGACTGCTGCAGGACTGGACGTCCGACCGGACGCTGCTCGCGGCGCAACTTTCGCGCCTTGCGGCGTCGGGGGGCACGCCGCTCTACGAGTCCGTGCTCGATGTCATCGGCTACGTCAACACGTCGCGCGCAGCGTCGCAGTTCCAGCGCGTGATGCTCCTCATGACGGACGGCCAGCCCAACAGCAATACCAACCGCACCAATGCGATCACGGCGGCCAAAAACGCCGGCATCCCTATTCACACGGTCGGCCTTGGCCCCGCGTCGGACGTGTCGCCCCTCCGCGAAGCAAGCGCCGTGCAGGCGGTACGCGAGCTCGCCGAGCAGACCGGCGGGGTGTATGCGTCGGCCACGGATGCGGCTGCACTCGCACCACTGTTCCAAACGCTGGCGCAAGTTTCCTCGCAAGGACAGTTGATCACCGCGTTCCAGATCACACCCGTGCCGGCGTCGGGCATGAGGATCAGCGGAACCGTCACCGTTACCAGCGGTGGCGGCACGGCGACAGCGAATTGGTCTTTCGTGGCGCCCTAACGGGTGGGGCAGGAGCCTAACCTGGCGGGGCCGTCGTCAGAGATTGCGAGGCTTCATGAATCCCTCCGCTCCGAAGCGCTGGACGAGCCATGGCCTGGGCCTGGTCGGTTTTGCGTGCATCACCATCATCTCCTGCCATTCCAGGCCTAGCGGTTCCGGGCAGCCGACGCCGCAGAAGGAGGGACAGGCCCTGCCCCCGGCGCCAGCTCCCCCCCCTGCCAGTATGCTAGAGTGCAGGGGCCGCGCGGCGTGATGCGGCTGAACAGCAAGATCGTCATGGACATGTGCTTCTCGCCCAACGTCGGCTTCCCGCTGGCGGTCACCATGAGCGACGAGGGCGGCTCGTTCACGTACGCGCTTAAGTTGACGCAATTCCGGCCGTAAGGCCGGTACGGAGCAGGAATTTGTCCTGGAATTCCGTCCTGATGCCGGGACAATCGTAGCCTGGAATGGACAAGACCCACTGCTCACCGCTCTCAACGCGCCGGGCACGGATCTTGAGTCATGGAGAGACGCCGTCCCACCTATAAGGGAGGACCTCCATGTTTGTCCCGTTGATGCTGTCGCTGTTGCTCCCCCCCCCTACTCCTAGCGCCGTTCCGAGTCCGAGCCTCGCCAACCCCTCTGCTGCCGATCCGCCCATCAAGGTCTGGCTCTCCAATGACGTGCTCATGCGCGGCGACCGGGCGCGCATGCACGTGAAAGCCACCCAGGACGGCTACCTGGTGGTGCTGCGCGCCGATGCCGACGGCCACATCCGCGTCCTGTTCCCGGTGGACCCGGGCGACAGCAACTTCGTGCGCGGCGGCCGCAAACTCGAGATCCGCGGGCGCGGCGGCCGGGAAGCGTTCACGGTGGACGAGCGCGAGGGCTCGGGAACGGTGCTCGCGGCCCGCTCGACCACGCCGCTCAAGTTCGACGAGTTCGCGCGCGGCGGCCACTGGGACTACCGCACGCTCTCCACCCAGGCGGCGGACAGCGACGCCGAACGGGCGCTCCTCGACATCGTGCAGCGCATGGCGGGCGATCACTTCGATTACGACGAGGTGAGTTACACGGTCTCGAACCAGCCGCGCTACCGCCGCTACGCCGGATGGTACAATCCGTGGTACGACCCGTTCTATTACCCGGGGTTCGGGCTGCGGGTGGGATTCTTCGCCCGGCCGTACCGCTACCGGCTGTTCCGCTAAACGGGACGACGCCGCGTCCACCATGTAGATCGGCAGGTTCAGGATGTCATTCTGGAGGTGCACGGCGCTCGTGGTTGCGGCGCCCGCGAGCAGCGAGAACACCTTCGTGTACGGGTCGGCCGCCGCGTAGTTCACGGTGTACCCCTCGTCGCCCATAGACGCGACGGTGAGCACACTGAGGGGGTTCGTCCCCGCGTTGATGAATCCGGTCATCAGCTCGTTCCCGAACACCGTCTCGCGCCAGTGGGAGTCGTACGTGGCGGGGCCGCACTGACTCGGCGTGAATCCCGCGCAGTTCTCCACGGGCACCTCTGCGCCGCCGGTGTAGCTCGTTCCACCGATGCGGTCGAAGGTCGCGAGCGCCTGCGACCCCACGAAATGCGGATCCGTCCCGCCCTGCGACATCGGGCCGGCGAGCAAGCAGAGTCCGAACTGACTGCAACTCCAGATTGTGCCGAAGCCGAGCACGTGCCCCATTTCATGCAGGATCACCAACTTGAGCTGGTTGTTCGCGTCGAGAGTCGCGATGTCGGCGGTGTCGAAGTGCATGAGACCGACGAGGGGCAATTTGCTCGACGACCGGATGTAGCACGAGCCGGCCTGCCCCAAGATCTTCCCGGGCCCGTCGATCGAATCCAGGGTCACAAAGATGATGACGTCGTCAATGATCTGGTTGATCGCCGGCGAGTTGCTGCCGCACGTTCCGGCGGGAATCTGGTTGGAGCCGCTGGCGTCGATGTCCGGCACGTCGCCGTAGATGATCCGCTGCCAGTGCGCCACCGCGCTATCGAACGCGGCTTTCCGGGTGCCCGTGGGGACGGGGCTAAGATAGCGCACGTCGATGTTGTAGGCCGCAGTCTGAGCCGTCGCGGTAAACGTCACCGGATTGTTGATGATCCCGCTCCCGGTGACCGTGGCGGTGAGGGTGTTCGTCCCGGGGCTTGTGCCCACCGTCCAACCGCCCGCGGTCGCGACGCCGTCGCTCCCCGTAGTGGTTGTGGGTCCGGTGACGCTGCCGCCACCGGTCGCGACGGCGAAGGTCACCTGGACGCCGGGCACCGGGATGCCGCTGCCGTCCTTGAGGAGGACCGCGGGCGCGAAGTTGACGGGGTACCCCACCAGGCCCGTCTGGCCGTCGCCTGACTGCGCGACCACGGACGCCGGTGGGCCCGGCGTTGCCACCGTCGCCAGGAACCTCGCTGGGTTTCCGGTGATGCCCGAGCCGGTGACGGTGGCGTACAGAGTGTCCGCCCCGGGGTTGCCGTCGACCGTCCACCCGCCCACCGTGGCGACCCCCGTCGCGGTCGTCTGTACGGTGCCGCCGGTCACGCTGCCGCTGTTCAACCCGGCAGCGAACGCCACCGTCACGTTCGGGACGGGGTTGCCGAATCGATCCGTCACCTGCACCGCCGGTTTGATCGCGACGGTGGTGCCGGTGCCTACCGTCTGGTTGTCGCCGGCCTGTTTGATCACGGACGCTGGCGGGCCCGCCGTCCCCGTCGCGCTGAAGAGGGCCGGCGTGGCCGGAACGGACGACGCGGTCACCCGCTGGGTCGTGGCCGTGGAAGTGCCGATGGTCCACTGGGCGCTCGCGTTCCCCGAGGCATCCGTCAGCACCGAGAGTGGACTCACGCTGCCGCCGCCCGATGTCACCGAGAAACTCACGGCGATGCTGGCGACGGGGTTGCCGAGCGAGTCGGTCACCTGCACGGCGAGCGCCTGCGGGAGCTGGCTGCCTGCGGCCGCGCTCTGGTTGTCGCCGGTGGTCTTCGTGATGGTGTATGCCGCCTGGGCGACACTGACCGTCACCTGGGTGGACACCTGCCCCGCCGCCACCACGATCTGCGTCGTGCCGTTGGCCACCGACGCCGCCAGCCCGCTCGAGGACACAGTGGCGACCGCGGGGTTGTTGGAGGACCACGTCACCGTTGCGTTCTGGATCGGATTGCCGTGCTGATCGTTGACCGTGGCCGTGAGTTGCTTCGTGGCTCCCTTGGAAGTGAAGGAGAGCGAGGGAGGCGTCACGCTGACGCTCCCGGGCACGATGGGCTCGGTGGTCTTGCCACATGCCGC
>QHUY01000178.1 GCA_003223415.1 Gemmatimonadota bacterium | reverse complement strand
GTCAGCTCGGAGATCGCCCGGGGACTGGACATCTTCGCGCTCCAGCCCAGCGGGTTCATCTCGCAGAACGAGATCGACGCGGCAAAGTCGGTGCACTTCGACGAGTTCAATACGCAGGGACAGCTCCGGTTCGTCTGGCCGTCGACGTTCGCTCTAGCACGCGCTTACGTCGACCAGCTCGAGCGGTCGCACGGCCTGGCGCCGGAACGGATTCTGGCGGTGCGGCAGGCGCTGACGAGCGCCGAGCGGGCCTCGGTGGCGGGGCGCCAGAGCGCGCTGACTCAGCTCGCGGTGCAACTGGAGGGTGACGCGAGTGGGTCCGGCGAGGCCACCCGCGTCAACACGCTGGCGAAGACCCTGAGGGATCTGGCCGCCGCGGCAGGAGCGGTGGGGTCGAAGCTCTAGGCCTCCAACGCCCCTTCGATCGCCTCGGCGATGACCGCGAGATCGGCGAGCAGGTGCGCCCGCGAAGCGGTCGTCAGGCCGCGCGCTTTCCGCACGCGCTCGAGCGATGCGTCCACGACGGCCAGCGCGGCGCAGAGATAGACCGTCGCCTGGTCGGCCACCGCCCAAACACGCTCGAGCGCGCCGAGTAACAGGCCGGCCAGCTCCAGAGTCAGCCGCTCCGGACTGCGGCGCTCGACACCGCTAGGCGACGGCGCGGGCACGTCGGTGCGGACCGGAGCCACGTGCCAGTGACCCGGGTCGAGGCGGCACACGACCCAGAGAGTTCCCTCGGCCGCCGCCCGGCCCCACATCCGCAGGGCCGCGGCCACGTCGAAGTCGATCAGGTCCCGCGGCGCCGTCGGCTGGCTCGCCACCTCGGCCACCGCGAAACCGCTCGCCATACGCCACAGCGTGACCAGTCGGCCCCGCAGGGCGGCACTCGCCTGGCGCAGAATTGCCTGGCGTCGTTCGGTCAGTCTATAGGGTGCGGAGTCGCGCATACGTAGGCGCCTCCGTTCGGGGTGTGTGGTGAAGATGCCACGCCCCCGCAGCGCGTAACGCCCGCTCTTGTGAATCAACGACTTGCGCTAGCCCCGGGAACTCCTGGCTCGCTCCGATAGCTGTATATGCACATAACGGAACTTGAGTGAACCACCTTTCCGAGAGGGCCTTCCCATGACCGCTTCCAGTATCCCGATGCCTCGTCTTCCCAGCGCGGCCATCGCCGCGGCTGCTATCTGGTTCGGCCTCGCGCTGCTCGCGGGCGCCACCGGCTTCCTCGCTCGGCTCCCCTTCCCGGGACCGCAGCTCATTATCCTCACCCTCGTCGTCGCGACGTTCGCGGCAGGCACCCTCGTCCCCGCACTACGGGACTGGATCGGCGCCCTTCCGATACGCGCGCTGATCGGCATCAATGCCTTCCGGTTCATCGGGGCGTGGTTCCTCGTGATCGCCGCGCGGGGCGAACTGGCGCCGGTCTTCGCGAACCGCGCCGGCTGGGGCGACATCGCGACTGCCGCGCTCGCCCTCGTCCTGGTCGCCGCAGGCGAGCCCCGCACCGCGACGCACCGCGCCCTCGCCCACGCCTGGAACGCGTTCGGTCTGCTCGACCTGGTCGTCGCCGTCGGCACCGCGACGTGGGTAACGCTCCACGCCGTCACGCCCGGCGTGCAGCCGGTGCTCACGCTGCCGCTCGTCGTCATTCCAACGTTCTTCGTGCCGATCTTCCTCGCAAACCACGTCTTCATCTTCCGCCGGCTGCTCGCGGCGGGCCGCGGTTCCGATGGCCGCTGAGACGCTGCCCGCACTCGACTGCGCTTGCGCCAGCCTGCGCCGCGCCTCCCGCGCGGTGACGCAAGCTTGCGAGGCTGCGCTCAAGCACACCGGACTCCGGGCCACGCAGTTCACCTTGCTGCAGGTGCTCGAGCGCATGGGCACGAGCCCACAGTCGGCCTTGGGCGAGCTGCTCGCGCTCGACCCCACGACGCTGAGCCGCACCCTCCGCCCCCTCGCCCGCGCGGGCTGGATCCGCGCGGGCGCTGGGCGCGACCGCCGCGAGGTGCGCTGGACGCTCACGCCGGCGGGACGCCGGCGACTCGCCCGCGCACGGCCCGCATGGGAGCGCGCCCAGGCTCGCCTCCGCGGCCGCCTCCGCGCCGAGCAGTGGGCGCTTCTGGTGGAAGATCTGGCGGCCGTCGCGGCGGCCGGCCGACACGGGTAGCCTGACCCCCACCGGAACTCTCAGCTACTCGGCCACCTCTTCCCAAACGACGCCACGAGGCGCAACAGGCGCAGCCCCAAACCGATCACCCCCGCCGGCGGATCGAGCGCCAGTGCTACCACCTTGGTTACGGAGCGCGCCAGGGACTCCTCGGTTGCGCCCGCATCGCCGGCCGCCGCCGCCGCGGCGAGCCGCTCGGCATTGTACCACGCCATCCCCCGCGCCAACCGCATCCCATAGTCGGTGAGCACCTCGTCGAGCCGGCCGCCCAACCGGTCCAACCAATGGAGCCACGGGTTGTAGCGCCGCGCCACCGCGTCCTGGATCGCCCCCGTGCCGCGAGCGAGCAGGTCGTTCATCCTGTGGAAGTCGCGGATATGGCGCGCGTCCGGTGCACCCTGCTCCACGGCCAGCAGCGCGTGCGGCAGGTCGTACACGATGTGCGCCACCATGCCGAGCACCAGGTCCTCGAACACCGACGTGCGCCGCCGCATGAGCGCGCCGAGCACCGGCCGCCAGCCCGGCGGCGCGGACTCAGGGCCTACGGCGTCGGCCGCGCGACGGAACTCGGCTGCGAACGCTTCGTCCAGCGCCACGACCCACGCCGTATCGTCGAACCCCATCGTGGGCAAGACCTCCGCGATGCGCTCGGTGATCGTGGCGTACGCGAACCCGAACACGGCGCGCCGGTCCCGCGCGGCCTCCCAGCGCCGCACGTCGTCCCGCAGCCACCCGGCCACCGCGTGGAGTCGGCGTACCAGGGCTGGTATCTCGTCACTGCCTGACATTTGCGCAGCCACCCTCGGCGGAACGTAGGAGCGACCGAGCCGCCGGCCTAGGGCGTTTTTGCGGCACGGAGGGCGGGTTTTGCGGCAGGGAGGTGACGAAGGGGGATTCGACTACTCAGAGCGGCCGGAACAGCTCCGGTATGGGAAGCACGAAGCGGTCCGCCGCCCCCGCTGGGAGCCACCCCACGCGCTCGCGCTCCACGGTGGGCAGGGCCGCCTCCGGCGTCCACAGCTCCACGACGTGCTCGTCGGGGTCCACGATCCAGTAGGCGGGGATGCGCACCTCCTGGTAGAGCCGGCGCTTCGTGAAGCGGTCGGCGCGAGCCGTCGTGGGGCTCAGGATCTCGACCACGAGCAGCAGATGCTTGATCCGCTCCCAGG
>QHUY01000016.1 GCA_003223415.1 Gemmatimonadota bacterium | reverse complement strand
GCGTCGCCAGGGCGCCGTCGGTCGCGGTGAAAGCGGGGAGCCCGGCGTCCCACCCTTCCGGGAGGCGACCGGCGAGCCGTCGCTCGAGCTCGGCGGCGAGGTCGGCGTGCACGCCCTTGTAGGCGGCGTAGCGCTCCCGCCACTCCGCCTCGAGCCGCGCGCCCCGCTCGCGCGTCCGGCGCCAGTGGGCGAGCGACTCCGGCGGCACGGTGAACGGCTCGAGGGAGGGCCAGCCGAGGTTCTGCTTGGTGAGCTTCACTTCCTCGGCCCCCAGCGGCTCCCCGTGCGCCTTGGCCGTGTCCTGCCGGTTCGGGCTGCCGAAGGCGATGTGGGTGCGGACGAGGATGAGCGACGGCTTCTCCACGACGCGCTTGGCGGCCCGGATCGCCGCGTCGATCGCGGCCAAGTCGTTCCCGTCGGCGACCCGCTGGACGTGCCAGCCGTAGGCCTCGAACCGCTTCGCCGTGTCGTCGCTGAAGGCGAGCTCGGTCGGCCCGTCGATCGTGATATGGTTGTCGTCGTAGAACCCGATCAACTTTCCCAGCTTCAGGTGGCCGGCGAGCGAGCAGGCCTCGTGCGAGACCCCCTCCATCAGGTCGCCGTCGGAGGCGATGAAGAAGGTGTGATGGTCGACGATCGCGTGGCCAGGACGGTTGAGCTGCGCGGCGAGCAGCGATTCCGCGATCGCCATCCCCACGGCGTTGCCCACCCCCTGGCCAAGCGGCCCCGTCGTCGCCTCGACGCCCGGGGTGAGGCCGTGCTCGGAGTGGCCCGGGGTGCGGCTCCCCCACTGCCGGAACTGCTTGATGTCGTCGAGGGAGAGGTCGTAGCCGGTGAGGTACAGCACGGTGTAGAGCAGGATGCACGCGTGCCCGCACGACAGCACGAACCGATCGCGGTCCGGCCAGGCGGGGTTCGCGGGATTGTAGCGCAGGTGCCGCTGCCACAGCACGTAGGCGAGCGGCGCCAGCGCCATGGCCGTCCCCGGATGGCCGCTGTCCGCCTGCTGGACGGCATCCATTGCGAGCGCGCGGACGGTGTTGATGCAGAGTTGGTCGAGGGCGGTGTCGGTCGCGGTCACGACATCGGTCATGCGGGTGCTCCGCTCACAGCAGGCCCGACTTGGCCGCCTCCCAGAGCTGCAGCAGCCGATCGAACCCGTTCACCAGCAAGTCCACCTGTTGTGGGCTAGGGCTCGCCTTGAGCGCGGTCTTCAGTTCTTCGGCGATCTTGGGCATTTCCTTGCGACCCTGCTTGGCGCTCTCCACGCTGATCTTTTCCAAGAGCGTGGCGATCTTGGCGCGCTCCGTCTGGTCGTCCGGGACCTGCCACAGGTAGTCGGCCGACTGCTTCCCTTCGGTGATCATTTTGCCGAGGGCGTCCAGAAGTGGCACGCGCGACTTGCGCTGGTCTTTCGGGTCGGGCATGGCATGAAATCTAATTGCGGATTGGCGATTGTGGATTGCGGATTGAAAGCCAAGTCGGGGATTCCGCAATCCGCAATCCGCAATCCGCATTAGCTTTCATGGCCCTATGCACCTGATCCTCCTCGTCCTCCAAGCGGTGGTCGTCCCCCCCGATTCCGGGGAAACCCATCTGCGCAACATCCGGCAGCTCACCTTCGGCGGGCAGAACGCCGAGGCGTATTGGTCCGCGTCCGGCCGGCAGCTGATCCTGCAGCGCCAGCCGCCCGAAGACTCGACCGGCTGCGATCAGGAATACATCATGAACGCCGACGGCACGGGGCTGCGGCGCGTCTCGAGCGGCCTCGGCCGGACGACCTGCGGGTACTTCCTTGCGCACGATACGCGGATCTTCTATTCCAGCACCGAGCACGCCGGCGTGGCCTGTCCCCCGCGGCCGGACTACTCGCGCGGCTACGTGTGGGCGATCTACGACTACGACATCTACGTCGCCAATCCCGACGGCTCGGGGAAGCGCCGCCTGACCGACAACCCGGGCTACGACGCCGAGGGGACGCTGTCGCCCGACGGGCAGACCATCGTCTTCACCTCGTTGCGCGACGGCGATCTCGACATCTACACGATGCACACCGACGGCACCGGCCTGCGCCGCCTCACGCATACCCTCGGCTACGACGGCGGGCCGTTCTTCTCACCGGACGGCAAGCTGATCGTGTACCGCGCCTACCATCCGGCAACCGCGGCCGACAGCGCCGAGTATCGGGACCTGTTGGCGCGGCACCTCGTCCGTCCCTTGAAGATGGACTTGTGGGTGATGAACGCCGACGGCAGCGGCCAGCGACAGATCACGCACCTGCCGGGGGCGAGTTTCGCGCCGGCGTTCACCCCGGACGGCCGGCGGGTCATCTTCGCCTCCAACTGGCGCGCTCCCACCTCCCGGAACTTCGATCTTTACCTCGTCAACCTCGACGGGACGGGGCTGGAGCAGGTCACCACGAACCCCGAGTTCGACGCCTTCCCGATGTTCTCCCCCGACGGCCGGCAACTCGTCTGGGCGTCGAACCGCCCCGGGAAAGTTCCGCACGAGACCAACATCTTCGTCACGGAGTGGGTGGAACGGCCGTGAGTGGCGCCCCCCGCCCTCCCCCCCCCTCCCCGCCGCCGCCTCCCGCCCCCGCCGCGCCACGAACGCTGCGCGGCGAGATCATCAGCTGGACCAAGTCGATCGCCATCGCGGTCGTCGTGTGGATCGTGCTGCGGTCGTACCTCATCGAGGCGTTCCGCATTCCCTCCGGCAGCATGGAGAACACCCTGCTGGTGGGCGATTTCCTCTTCGTGAATAAGGCGGTGTACGGCGGCGCGCTCGAGATCCCGTTCACCGGCCTCCGCCTGCTGCGCCTCAAGGGCTACGCCGTGCCGCATCGGGACGGCATCGTGATCTTCCGGTCGGTGGAGGACTCGACCCCGAACCTGGACATCGTCAAACGGGTGATCGGCGAGCCCGGCGACACGCTGCAGATGGTCCACGACACCATCACCCGCAACGGCAAACGGTTGCCGGAGCCCTACGCGCTGTACATCGGCGGCCCGCCCATCGACCCCCAGGTGCAGGCCGAGATGCGTGCGCACCAGCTGCCGCACTACATCGGCCGGGACCCCCCCCCCGCGCGCTACCGCCCCGACACCCACAACTGGGGTCCCATCGTCGTCCCGCCCGACAGCTTCTGGGTGATGGGGGACAACCGCGACGACTCGCGCGACAGCCGCTTCTGGGGCTTCCTGCCGCGGGCCCACATCGAGGGGCGGCCGCTGTTCATCTATATGAGCGTCGCTACCGACCCGTTCCGCATCCGGTGGCATCGCCTGTTCCGCCACCCCTCCTGAGTCGACGGCTAGGACCATGCGGGCGTGGCGCAGGCTCGGTCTGGCGGCCAGCCTCTGGCTGCCGCTGGCGCTGAGCGCGCAGCGGCCGGATTCCACGCCGCGGGTGACGCTCCTCCCTATCACGGTCTCGGTCACCCGCGCGCCCCTCCCGCTCACCAAGATCCCGCTCGCCGTCCAGCTGGTGGAGCGCGCGCAGATCAGCCGCGCGCGGCCCACCTGGGGCCTGGACGAAGCGCTCGCCGCGGTGCCGGGGGTCTACGCGGCCAACCGCTACAACTTCTCCCTCGATCAGCGGCTCTCCATCCGCGGCTTCGGGAGCCGAGCAGCGTTCGCCGTGCGTGGCATCAAGGTGCTGCTGGACGGGATCCCCCAGACCCTGCCCGACGGCCAGGGGCAGCTCACGAACGTGGAGCTCGGCGCGGTCGACCGCATCGAGGTGCTGCGGGGCTCCTCCTCAGCGTTGTTCGGCAACGCGTCGGGTGGGGTCATCAGTATCTGGACCGATCCCGCCGTGCCGCAGCGGATGAGCGAGGAACTCCGAATCGTCGGCGGCCGCTCGGAGCGCGACCACAGCCGGACCTGGAGCAAGTGGCAGTCGAGCAGCCTGCTCCGCCTCGGCGCCGGCAGCGCCCAGCTCACGGTCTCCCGGCTCGGCTACGAGGGCGAGCGCGACCATGCCGGGGGGGGGGGGGGGGGGGGGCCGCGGCTGGAGATTGACGGCCCTCGCGGACGTGGGCGATGATCCCCGCGCGGACAACCCCGGTGCCCTCACGCTCGACGAGCTGCGCGCCAACCGCGACTCCGCGGCGGCCGTCAACCTCCAGCGCGACGCCGGCAAGGACGTCACCCAGGCGCAGGGCGGGCTCACGCTGCAACGCCAGCTGGCGGACGGCGGCGAAGTCGCGGCCACGGTCTTCGGGATCACCCGGAGCCTCAAGAACCCGCAGACGTTCGCATACATCGATCTCGACCGCGTGGCCTACGGGGGACGGTTCACGCTCTCGCGCCCGGCGCATCTGGGCGCGCTTCCCCAGCTGCTCACCGTCGGGCTCGACTTCCAGCGGCAGCGTGATGACCGGGTGAACTTCGACTATCGCACCGGATCCCAGCCGGATACCTCCCGCCAGCTCGACCAGCTCGAGCACGTGACCGAGGTGGGGCCGTTCCTGCAGAGCGCGCTCGACCTGTCGACACGCACCACGGTGACGGCGGGCCTGCGCTACGACCGGGTGAGTTTCGGGGTGCACGATCGTCTGATCACGGCCACCAACCCGGACGACTCCGGCCGGCGGCTCATGGCGGCGCTGAGCGGCTCCCTCGGTCTCACGGTGAATGCGGCCGACGCGGTGACTGTCTACGCCAACCTCGGATCGTCGTTCGAGACTCCCACGACCACCGAGCAGGCCAACCGGCCGGACACGGCGGGAGGCTTCAACCCCGCCCTCAAGCCCCAGCAAGCGGTGAACTACGAGGTCGGCGTGCGTGGTACCCCGGGCGGCGGCCGGCGCCTGACCTGGACGGCGGCGCTGTTCCGGGCCGATGTCCGCGACGAGCTGATTTCCTACGAGGTGCCGAGCTCTCCACAGCGGCGCTTTTTCCGCAACGCCGGCAGCTCGCGGCACCTCGGCGTGGAGCTGGGGACGGAGCTGGCCCTGCGGCCCGGAGTGAGCCTGGGGGGCAGCTACACGTATTCCCATTTCCGTTACGTGCGTTACCGGTTCAGTCCCGACACGGTGCGCACGTTCGTCCTCGACGGCCGCGCGCTGCCGGGGGTGCCGCCGTCGTGGGGGCACGTCATGCTGCGGGTCAGTCCATCGTTCGCGCGGGGTGGGTGGGCGGAGGTGGAGACGACGTATTCCTCGTCCTACCCCGTGGACGACACGCTCAGCACGCGCACCTCGCCCTGGTGGGCGACCAACCTGCGGCTGGGATGGGAAGGGGCGGTCGGGAGTGTGCGAGCGACCCCGTTCCTCGGGGTCTACAACCTGTTCAACCGGTTATACGTCGGGTCGGTGACGATCAACGCCGCCCGGAGCCGTTATTACGAGCCGTCCCCCGGACGCAGCGTCTACCTCGGCCTGTCAGTCGCGGCGGAACGGTAGTATCAGCTCAGCTGCCGGCTTCCCGTACTACGAGATCCAGTCCCAGGTAGACCACCTTCCAGCGGTGCATCACCACGCCCAGCCCCAACGCCCACCGAGACATCCCGTAGGTATTCACGAGGTCCTGTGCGTCCATCGCGAAGCGCCCCTGCACGCGGAGCCCGGTCGGCTCCCGCCAGGCGACCACCGGCACCCGTTGGGACGTGCGAACCCCGTGCAGGCTGAATGTGCCGACGGCGATCGCCCGGATGGTGTCGCCAGGCTGTAGGTTCGTCAAGCTGTCGAGAGTGAATTCGATGCTGGGGTACTTCGATGTTTCGATCACGTGATCGCTGGCGAAGGAATTGCGCAAGCGCAGGCCCGTCTCGAATGAGTCCGCCAGGATGACGACCGTCCCGTGGGTGCCCCTCCAACGGTCGTCGCCCGCGACCATCTCGCCGTGGACGGCTTGGCGGCAGACTGGGTGCACCGCGAGTCGCGGGAACAGCGGCACGCGGGGGTCGCTGACACCGGCGTCGCGGAGCACCGGCCGGGTCTTGTAGTTCACCTGCCAGCCGGCGTCGCGCCCCTCGCCGGGCTGCCAGGAGGGGTCGTTCGGGCAGGTGGTGGACCACAGGTGATTGTAATGGGGGTCAACCTGCCACCAGACCAAGCTGGTGCGAGGGTCGACGATCCAACGGTGTCCGGCCGCTTGGGCGCCCAGCCCTGCCGTGCAGACCAAGGCGAGCAGTCCGGCTACGGTATGCCGCGTCATTTCTAGTATGAAACGTCACATATCAGGGGACGAGGACTTGACAACCGTCCTAAAAGAGCATTAGACACAAAGTATCAGATTGAACCGCTGCCGCAAGCGTCTCTGACCCACGGGAGGGTCCCCTATGGCTGCACGAGATGTGGCGATCGGAGTGGCGGTGGGAGTGGCGCTCGCGCTGGCCACGTCGTTGCAGGCGCAGGGCGGGGGAATGACAGCAGACCCGGCTCTCGCCAAACAAGGCGCGAATCTGTTCGTCCAGAAGGGCTGCCTCGGGTGTCACTCGGTTGGGAAGGGGAAGTTGGCCGGGCCGGATCTGGCCGGCGTCTTCCAGCGTCGCAGCAAGGAATGGCTGCGGCGCTGGCTGAAAACCCCGGATCAGATGCTCGCGAGTGACTCCACCGCCCAAGCCCTGCTCGCCCAATTCAACAACACCAAGATGCCCAACCTGCACCTGAGCGATAAGGAGGTGGATGCGCTGCTGCACTACATCGCGCAAGAAGATGCCAAAGTGCACGGGTCGTGAGAGGGAGAAAGCGAACGCCTGAATCCCTCGTCTTTTTTTCTAAGGAGGCATCACCATGGTAGGGCTCTTTGCAGCACTCGCGGTCGTCGGGACCGCTGGGGTGGGCGGAGGGCACGGCTCGACCACGGTCCCCCTGTTCACTCGCCAGACCGGCTTGACGTGCGCGCAATGCCACGTGCTGTTCGGCGCCCCGGTGCCGAATTTCACGTTCACGGGCAAGAAGTTCCGGATGAACGGCTACCGGATGCCCTGGATCAGCGAGCGCATCGAAGCCGGTGAAGTCGGCGCCATCAGTGGCAAGCGCCTCGCGCTGTCGTCCTTCCCGTACCTCACGCTGCGCTACCAGAGCGTGTTCGCGTCGCGCAGCAGAACCCCGGGTGCCACGACCTGGAATCCCATCATCTCCAACCCCACCTCGCGCCTCGCGCTCTTCACCGGTGGCGCATTCGGTGACAACTTCGGCCTCTGGACGGAGATGTACCTCGTCCCGCCCAACGGCCAGGCCACGGGTGAGTGGGGTCTGGGGATGTTCACCTTCGACGAGTACGACCTGCGGTTCGTGAAGACGGATGCGACCAAGACCCTGGGCCTGGCGTTCAGCAACCAGGGGATCGCGGAGGTGTCCGGGTTCGGGCCGTGGGCGCCGGGCGGCTCGCAGCTCAACCGCGGCGGCCTCAATGGCTGGAACCACCCCAACAAGGGCCAGTTCTTCGCGTATGGCTGGTTCAAGGACCGCGTGTTCGTCTCGGTGGGCGCCAGCCCGGGCCAGGATAACCTCGACTGGGCCCGCATGAATTACCTGGGCCAGGCCGCCTACTGGATCTTCAACTCCGACGCGCGCGAGATGTCCGTCAACGTCGAGTGGAAGGCCGGGAACGACGACATCCCGCTCTTGACCAATACCAACATCTCGACCGCCGCCAACACCGCTCCGCATTGGGTCTATACGGACGGGGTGACGGGCGTGTCGGCTACGAGAACCGCGGCCGCCAGTTACGTCTCCAAGGACCTTGGGGACTTCAACCGGGTCAGTGGCGAGCTGCGCTACGGGTTCATAGACCGGGGCCCGCACAGCATCGAGACGGGACTGGGCTACAACGTCAACTCCGAGACGTATGCGGACAACGGCAAGACCAAGCTGAGCAGCTTCTTCGGACGGGTGCGGTACGTGTATGATCGGACGTACGGGCTGGACTTGCAGGTTGGGAAGAATACCACCTACAATTTCACCGATCGTACCGGCCTGAAGCACGACATTCCGGCCCATACGGCCTACACCGCGTATTTCGTGTTCCAGCCGCAAATGAACATCATCACGTCGCTGCAGTACTCGAACACCACCACGCTGCGGCTCGACCAAGCGCCGCTCATGGGGAAGAGCTGGAGCCTCGGCATCGACTACCTGTTCTAGCCGAATCGGGCCGAGCGCGTTATAACATCCGGAGCGCACCGCGCAGCAGGGACGCGCGGTGCGCTCCGCGTCTTGTGGGGCCAGGAGGGAGGATGGGACGGCTGCGGCATTCCCGCTTCGCTACGCTGGCGCTCGGCTGCGCCTTGAGCCTGGGGGCGAGCCGCGCGACCGCGCAGGGCCGCTTTGAGCTGCATCCGCGCCTGGGGATCTACTTCTCTCCCGGCGTGCTGCTCGCCACCTACGAACCGTCCTCCGGCCAGGTCGTGCGTCGGCGCCAGCTCATGTCCCCGACGCTCGGCATCGGGGCCACGTTGTGGGCCGCGAAGTACCTCGCCGTTGAGGGCGCCGCCATCTATGCACCGAGCATGGTGGCCATCACCGACTCGCAGCGGACCCAGGATGCCACCTCGGGCGTCGTGCTAGCCAGCCTGCGCACCACGTTCGGCCTCCGCCGGCCCACCGAGGGCTGGAGCCTCTACGGCGGCCCCGGCGTCGGTTTGATTCATCGCGGCGGGGCCGCCCGGGGCAGCGGCGCTGGCGACACCAGGCCGGCTCTGCTGCTCGCGGCCGGGGGCCGCCTGGCACTCAAGAACTCTCCGTCGTTCACTGTCGAGGTCGCGAGCTACTCATCATGGACCAACTCCGGCGCCGAGCCCAGCGGGACCGGTCGGCGGCGGTGGCACCAGGACGTCGTCTGGTCCTGGGGGCTCGCCATCCCCGTGGCCTTCGAATGAACCGATGTTTGGGTATCGCCGCCTCGCTGGCGCTCGCGATCGCCGGCTGCTTCCACTCCTACCGCAAGCACAATGAGATGTTCAGCGAGACCGTGGCCGGTACCAGGTTCAAATCGCTCAGTGTCATCTCGACGACAGACGAGCAATCGGATCTCCGCATCACGCTGGACGTTCGGAAACGGCTGGCCGCCCAAGGATGGGCCATCGTCCAGCGCCCGGGCACCTGGGATACCCAAGCGGAAGCCCTGCGCGCGATCTGTGGCCCGGCATCTGCCGACACCGCGGCGGCGGCACCGGCTCCGGTCGACGGCGTTGTGCTCGTCTCGTGGGACGAGTTGAGCCTGCACGACTGCAGCAGCAACCACTTCGTCTACCAGTACCACGCGGGCTACGGTGGAGTGGACCTGATGGTGCAGGGGGTCATCAAGTACTTGCGTGGGGAAACGGGGCCACATTCCGGCAACTGACCGCGACGCCTCTACGCTGCACTCATGTCTTCGTTTGACGCTTTCGTTCGACGTCTCTTTTATTTGTATCTGTATGTAATCCGCCCACGCGTCAGGTCGTACGGCGACAGGTCCACGGCCACCCGGTCGCCCTGGAGAATGCGGATGTAGTTCTTCCGCATCTTGCCGCTCACGTACGCCAGCACCTCGTGCCCGTTCTCCAGCTTCACCCGAAAGGTCGTGTTGGGGAGGACTTCCGTCACCGTTCCCATCATTTGGATCGCGTCGCCGGCCACTCTCTGAAACGGCTCCTTTCCGCTACGCCGTGCGGGGGTCCATCGTCGAGTCGCGCGGTGGCTCGGCGCCCCGCTCGGTGTAGGAGGCGTGCCGACCGCAGGTCTGACAGGTGAGACTGATCCGCTCGGTCGTCGGCGCGACGTCGGGCTGTGAAATGCGTCGACGCGGCACCCGCAGAATCTTGCGGCCTCCGCAGGACGGGCAGACCAGGGGTGTGTGCTCCCGGTCGGCCGCGATGAGCGCGAGCGCCTCCGGCGCCCGGTATTCCTTAATGCCGCGTCGCCCCACCTGTGGCGTGCACCTCCAACCTCGAAATCTAGCCCGCCCCTGCTCGCCTTGACAGCCCCTGGCCGGGACGTATCTCTAGCTCCAACCGGAGGTTGCCATGGACGGCCCGGACTTCCAGCGCCTCGCCGAGATCGAAGTCGACCAGGTCAAGCCCGAGCACCAGGGATTCACTCTGACGGGGCAGGGACCCGACCAGGCCGAGTATCGGCTCGACTTGCACTTCGAGCTGCCGCTCGACGCGCGCACGCGGACCGTCCTAGGCGAGTTGCTCTCGCACGCCGAGCTGACGATCTCCCGGCGAGCGCCGGCGGCGCCGCTCACCGCGCTGCGGGCCCGTCGTGACCGTGCTCACCGGTCGTGACCGCTGCTTGTCACGGCGCTCGGCCCCGCGTCAGCTCCATCCTTTCCCCTGATCCCACCAGAAGGCGCTCGATGACGGTCTCAACCGGCCCCGGCTCCGGCGCACGCCGCCTCGCGGTGGCCTGCGCCTTCATCGCCACTGCCTGCGCCGGCCGCGCCGGGGGTGGAGGGGGGGGGAGACCCGCCACGGTCTCGCCGGCGGACCAGAGCGCTCTCGAGACGCAGCGTTCCCAGCATCCCACCGACCCCGACGTCAATCTCCGGCTTGCCCGGGCCTACTACGCCGCCCAGCGGTACGCGGACGCCCGTCGCGCGCTCCAGATCGTGCTGGTCGCCCAGCCCGGCAACGCGTCGGCGCGCGCCTATCTGGGCCTCACGTACGAAGGGCTCGAGCAGTACGACTCCGCCCGGGCGGTCTACACCAGGCTGCTGTTCGCCCAGCCCCCCCCTGGCCGGCCGGTGCGTCGCCTGCTGGACGGCCGCCTCGCGCTGCTGACCCGCAAGGAGTTGCAGCAACGCGCGCGGCTCGCGATCGCCCGCGAGTCGCTACTGGTGCGCACGCCTCCCGACCCGAACACGATCGCGGTTATGCCGTTTCGCTACACCGGCGCCGACAGCTCGCTGCGGCCCCTGGAGCGCGGACTCGCGGCCCTCGTCGTCACCGACTTGTCGCGGGTGCGGCGGTTACGTCTGGTCGAGCGCGAGCGGCTGCAGGCGCTGCTCGACGAGCTGCAGCTGGCGGCGAGCGGCCGGGTCGATCCCGCGACCGGCGCCCGCTCCGGGCGGCTCGTGGGCGCGAGCCAGGTGGTGGAAGGGCAGTTCTCCGAGGTGGCGGGGGCGAACTTCCGCGTGGATGCGTCGGTCGTGCGCGCCAGCGACGCGCAGATCGCCGCGACCGGCTCCGGGTCCGACCAGCTGCGCGCGCTGTTCGACATCGAGAAGGCGGTCGTCTTCCAGCTGCTCGACAAGCTGGCCATCACGCTGACGCCGGGTGAGCGCACCGCCATCAGCGAGCGCCCGACGCGCGACATTCAGGCGTTCCTCCTCTACAGTCGCGGCCTCGAGGCGCAGGACCGCGGCGACTTCGCGGCGGCCGCCCAGGCCTTCCAGGCCGCCGCGCAGCGCGATCCCGGCTTCTCCGCCGCCGCACAGGGCGCGCAGACGAGCCAGGCGGCGCAGACCGCCACCGCGACGCCGCCCACGGAGGTGGCCGCGACGGTCGGCGGGGCTGGGGGGGGGGAGGGCGGCGAGGCACCGCCCTCTCCCAATCAAGGAACGCTGACGAACGCGATCAACAACGCGGTCCCGTCAGGGGCGGCGAACGTGACCGCGACCCCGACGAGCGGAGGGATTCAACTGCCGCCGACCGATCCCAACCGCATCTGCGAGGGTGCAAGTTGCGACGGGCCCGCCCGGGCGGCGCTGGTCGGCACGATCATCATCATCATCCGCCGGCCATAGGACCCGCAGCGTGCGCCTCGTCCCCGCCTTCGTCGGCACCCTCGCCGTCGTCGCCCCGCTGCAGCTCAGCGCCCAGGGGGGCGGGGGGGGCGGAGGGAGCGACGCGTTGTACGACCGCTTCAACGCGCTCTCGGGATGGGAGTACCGCGGCTACCATTTCGATCCGGGACTCTCGGTCAAGTCCGTGTCGCAGTGGAACCTGCCGCTCGTGCTCGTGACGCCTGTGGGGCGCAGCGTCTCCGTGGACATGACGGGTTACCTGGTGAGCGGCCGCGTCGAGACGTACGCCGGCAGGACGGAAACCCTCACTGGGTTGACGGACACCCAGCTCCGCCTGCTGTACACGCTGCGGCGCGACCGGGCGGTGGCCTCGCTGTCGTTCAATCTGCCGACCGGTCAGCGCTCGGTCTCGACCAGCCAGTTTCAGGTGAGCGGGGCCGTCGGCTCGAACTACCTCTCCTTCCCGGTGTCCAGCTTCGGCACGGCCTTCGGTGTGACCGGCGGACTCGCCTACGCGCAGCAGGCGGGGAGCTGGAACCTCGGCTTCTCGGGCAGCCTGCGATTCCTGGGCTCCTACTCGCCCTTCAGCGATCAGCCGGTCACCTACAACCCGGGCGTGGAACTGCGCATCCGCGCCGGGGCCGACCGGCTGCTCGGCCCCTCGGCGCGGCTGCTGCTCGGTCTGACGACCAGCACCTTTTCGTCCGACGTGTTCACGGGCACCGGCACGATCACGAGCGGCACCTACAGGCCGGGGGTGCGGTTCATCAGCGACGTGGCGTACCTCCGGGTGATCGGCAGCTCGACGCTGACGCTCGCCGCCTGGGACTTCTACCGGCTGGCCGGCGACACCAACAGCGCGTCGAGTCCGGAGACGAAGGAGAACGTGCTCAACGCCGAGCTCCGGTTCGCGCATCGGGTGGCGGCGCGGCTGCAGCTGGAGCCGATGGTGGGATTCCGGCAGTGGACCCCGGCTGACTATCGCGGCGGTCGCCTCTATTCGGCGGGCTTGGCGGCCCACTATGGCATCAACGACCGGCTCTCCGCGAGCCTGTCGGGCCGGCTGGACACGGGGTGGGTCTATGCCCGCGGTCGGGGCTTCGCCGACCTGACGGGCACGGGCTGCACGCTGTGGGTGCGCTATCAGCGGTAGCGGAATTCTTGACGGTCCCGGGGGGTGGGTAGTAGCTTGGCGCCACCTTCAACGCCGGAGCAGCGCTTCCGATGCCAGCCGAGCTCGGCGGGTCGCAACTCTCCTCGCTGCTCGAGGCTCTCCCCGGAATCGCCAGCGTCCTCCGAAGCCCGGTCGCGGACGCGCTCGTCAAAGCGATCCGCGCCGCGGCGGGCATCGGCGACTTCGCGGCCGAGGACGCCGAGGAGCTGGTGCGGTACGCGGTCCGCCGGGGCCTGATCGGCCCTGACGAAGGGGACCGGGTGTTGGCGGATGTCCAAGTCGCGTTGAAGGCAAAGCGCAAAGGGGGGGGGGGGCGCGGCGCCAAGGCAAAGGCAAAGCCGAAGAAAAAGAAGGCCCGTCGCTAGACCCGAAACTCCTTCACCAATGAGCGTAGCCTCTCAGCCGCCTGCAGCAGGGCGCCGGCTGCGGCGGCCATCTCCTGGGTGGAGGCCCCCTGCTCCTCGGCCGCCGCCGTGACCTCTTCGGCGCTCGCCGCGTGGCTCACGGCCCGCCCGCCCACCTGCTGCGCCTTCTCCCCCAGCTGTTGCGCCACCTCCCGGTTCTGCTGCGCCGCCACCGTCACCCGCGCCGCCGCCTGCTCCACCTGCTCGATCGCCGCCACGATCTCCGCCAGCCCGCGCGCCGCCCCCTCAGCCACCGACTCCACCCCCCGAACCTTCGCCTGGCCCGCTGCCATCGTCGCCGTGACGTCCTCCACCTGGGTACGGATCACCGCGGTCGTCGCCGCCACGTCCGCCGCCGCCTTGGCGGACTCGTCGGCCAGCTGGCGCACTTCCTCGGCCACCACCGCAAATCCCTTCCCGTGCTCGCCGGCCCGGGCGGCCTCGATCGCCGCGTTCAGCGCCAACAGGTTTGTCTGGGAGGAGATCCGCTTGATCAGCTCCACGAAATCGTCGATCGCCGCGCTCTGCTGCGCCAGCTGCTGCACCTGCGACGACGTCGTCTGCACCACCTCACGCACGGAGAGCAGTGCGCTCCCGGCCGCCAGCACGTCCCCCCGGTGCCGGTCGGCCACGGTGCGGATCTCCTCGCCCAGCTGTGCCACGCGCCCGGTGGCCTCCGCCATCTCGGCGGCCGCCTTCTGGAGCCGCTCCAGGCCGGTCCCCATCGCGTTCAGCTCGTTGCGCTGCTCCTCGGCGCCGCCCGACATCTCCACCATGGCGGTCGACACCTCGGCGCTCGAGGCGGCGAGCTGCTCGCTCACCGCCGACAGGTCGCCCGCCGAGCCGGCGATGCGGTCCGACTCGCCGATCACTTCGCCCACGATCCCGCGGAGCCGCTCGCCCATCACGCGCATCGCGTCGGCCAGGACCTGAAACTCGCGCGGCATCCGGCCCGTGGTCACCGGCCGCAGATCGCCGGCGCCGAACCGCTCCGCCGCCGTCACCAGCCGGCCGAGCGGTAACTCGACGGCCTGGAGGGTGAACCAGGAGATCAGCAGGCCGCCGGCGATGGTGACGGCGAGCACCACCCACAGAAAGAGCTGGCGGCGCGCCGCCAGACCTTCGAGCCGGTTGCCTGCCTGGCCCGCCCGCTGCGCCTGGCGCGCGGAGAGATCGCGAACCAGTCTGGTGAGATCGCGCGCCTGGTCGCGCACGGCCTCCGACCGGCCCAGCGCCTCGCGATCGCGGCCCAGATCCTTGAGCGCGTGCGCGACGGAATAGTCGACCTGGATCGAGGCCTGGAGCCCTTTGATGCGGTTGACCGTCAGGCGGTCCTCGAGGGAGAGCCCCTCGAGTTGCTCCAGCGCCTTCTCGTAGCGAAACCCCTCGTCGGCCGCGAGCTGGAATTCCCGGCGCGGGTCATCCGACGGCTGGCTGAGATACTGCTCGGCGGCCCGGATCTCATCGAACACCGTGCTCACGAGCCCGCTGCCGACGAGGCTGGCGGCCTGCAGCGCCTGGAGCTCCTGCGCCACCGCCGTCCGCATGGCCCGCAACGCCGCGGCCCCGATGATCGCCGCCACGACCAGTCCGGCCAGCACCCCGCTGAAGCCCAGGAGAATGCGCCAGCGCAGCGTCTCCAAGGCTCCTCCTCTCATCGGACGGACTCCGGTTCCAGCAGCCCCTGCCGGATCACGCCGATGACGACCGGCTTGGCCGGCACATCTCCATTCGTGTCGAAGGCAATCATGCCCGTCACGCCCTCGAACGCGGGCTTGGTCGTGCCCACCTGAGCGATGTAGTCCCGGATCGCCCGGCGACCGGGCCCCACCTCGCCGATCGCCTGCGCCAGGAGCCGGAGGATGTCGTACGCGCCGGCGCCGCGATGATCGGGCCGCTCCCCGTGGAACGCCCGCGCGTACGCGGCGACGAACCGGGCGTTGCGATCGCCCGGCTGCTGTGGCAGGTAGGTCGACGAAAAGCGTACGCCTTCGGCGAGCGGGCCCTCGATGCCGGTCAACGCGTCGCCGCCGATCACCGGCCAGCGCAGGCCGAGCTGGCGGACCTCGCGGAGCGCGAGCTCAGCACCGGGGCGCTCGCAAGCCAGCATGAGGACGTCCACCCCGCCGCGTTGGCGCATGCGTGACAGGTACGGCTCGAGCGACGGCGTGGCCGGCAGATACGGGTCTTCCTCCAAGACCCCGCCCCCGAGCCCGGAGAACTCCGTGGCGAACGCCCGCCGCAGGCCCCGGCCGTATTCGTTGTTGATGAAGATCACGCCGGCCCGTCGCGCCCCCAGGGCACGGCGCGCGAAGCGCGCGATCTGACGGCCCTGGTTCAGGTCGTTCGGCGTCACCCGGTACACGTACGGGCTGAAGCCGGTCAAGTCGGGGCTCGAAGCCGATGGACTGATCAAGAGGAGGGGATTCGCGCCGGCGCCGTAGACCCGGCCGGCGGCGAGCGTGGTGTTGGACGAGAGATGGCCCACGACGGCGACCATCGCCGCGCTGTCGGAGAAGGACTTGGCGATTCGGACCGCCAGGTCTTCACTGCCGCTGTCGTCGGCGAACACCAGCTGGAGCCGGCGGCCGCGGATCCCGCCTGCCGCGTTGATTTCGTCGGCCGCCAGCTGCGCGGCGTGCCGCATCGAGACGCCCCGCGGCTGGGAGAACGGCCCCGACACGCCGATCAGGATCGGGCGGCCGGCGCCGGCGCAGGCCGCGACGACCAAGGTGGCGCACAGGAACGCGAATCTCCGCAGAACTCCCCCCCCTTCCTGCTAGGTGGAAACGTGAACGGAAACGCCGGGTTGCGGTCGCGCGGCAAGGTTAAGCGGCGACCGGGCGGAGCGCAACGTCGTGGCAAGCATTTATCCACGGGTTTTGCACCGGCTTTTCCAGACCGTGTGGACAACGGCGCCGCGGGCGAGCGCCTCTTCCGACCCGGCGCGCGCGGGGTATGTTGGCGTCATGGAAGCGCGGTGGCGACTCTGCGGCTTTTCAGCGGCCCTCGAGCGGCTGCTCGCCGCGCGGGACGCGGCGGCGTTCGAAGCCGAATGGATCGCGCAGGACTTGCAGCAGCTGGGCTGGGAGGCGCTCGCCCTGGCCCGCCGGGCCAACACCGAGGCGCTCGAGCCGGTGCTCGCCGAAGTGGATCAGCGCCTGCTCGCGGTGCTGGAGCGCTGCCGTGCGTTCGTCGACTCACACGTGGTCACGTTCCGCGTGCCGGAGCTCGAGCGCTGGCAGCACGCCGCCGCCGCCGCGCTGGTGGGCGCGCGCTGGGGCGTGGCCGGGCTGCGCACGGTCATCGCCGACACCAGCGCGCCGCTGGGCCGGCGCTACTTCGCGTTCCTGGCGCTGGCCGAACGGCATCCGCCCGGGGCGTGGGGCCTGTTCGCGAAGTATCTGCGCCGGCCCGAGGCGCACCACGCCTTCGTCGCGGCAGCCGTTGAAGCGGCCCGCTACTACCCCGGCCGCACCGCCGATTTGATCGACGTGTTCGAGCGCATCCGCCGCGATCAGCTGCGGCGCCGCTTCCTCGGCCCCAAGATCCTCGAATCGCTGCTCGTGCTGGGAGATGCGGCAGCCCTGCCGTTGTTCGAGGAGCTGCTGGTGACCGGCCATACTGATCCCGACCTGGACCGCTGCGAGGTGACGCGCGCCCTGATCGCGGTCCGACGGCTCACCGGGCGGGTGGCCTCGAGCTCCAAGTTCCCCGATCCCGACGCCCCGGAGGTGCGGCGCACCCTCGATGAGGCCGAGCGGCGCTTCGAGGCCGAGCGCGACCGGCTTAAGCCGGTGACGGTGATCTAACCCGGCGTGCGGTGTTGGCGCACCGCGTACCGCTCACCGCGCACGCCTCCCACGAACTCCGCCAGCTTATTCCGGTAGCTCGCGTCCCCCCGATCGTACGTATCGTTGTGCCCGGCGCCCTGGATGAGGACTACCTCGGTGGGCCCCGGGGCGGCAGCCGCGACCTGCATGCCCATCGCGCTGGGCACCAGGCGATCGTCGGTGCCGTGGAAGACCAGCACCGGGCAGTGCACCTGCCGGATGGTGTCCAGGTTGTCCAGTCGGAGCCGGAGGATGAACCGCGGCAGCAGGGCGTAATGCTCGCGGGTCATCGCGGCCGCGGTGGTGAACGGCGATTCGAGGATCAGGCCGGCAGCGGGGTGGGTCGCGGCCGTGCGGGTGGCCACGGCGCTACCAAGCGAGCGACCGTAGATGAAGATTCGGGCCGGGTCCACGCCGGGCCGCCCGCGCAGCGCCGCGTATGCGAGGTCCGCCGCCTCGTACAGCCTCGGTTCGGTGGGGCGGCCCTCGCTGCCACCGTAGCCGGGATAGTCCACCACCAGCAGCGCCGCGGTGGGCGGCTGAAAGTCCCGCAGCACCGGCCAGATCGCGGCGATGGTTTCGCCGTTGCCGTAGAACCAAAGCAGGCCGGGGAAGCGCGCCGGGCCAACGGGTGGCGTGCGGGGCGGCAGATACCACCCCACTAGTTTCGTCCGCTCGGCTGTGACCAGCTCGATCCGCTCGCCGGCGGCGAAGCCGACCCGTTTTGGGTCGGGTGGTGCGCCGCGGGGAGCGGGGAACGCGACGCGTTCCTGGAAAACCCAGGCGAGTAGGACCAGCAACAGGTAGGCCACGACAACGCCGATCCCGACGCGAACGAGCGGCATGGCCTGAAGTTAACCCTGTTCGGGGGGGAAGCCGGAGACTAGCTTTCGGGCCGATGAGCGGCGGCACCGCCTCCGACCCTCAGCTCCTGACGCGCGCCCGGGGTGCGCTGCTCGGGCTCGTCGCCGGTAACCAGCTCGGGGTCCCGACCGAGCACCTGGGCACGCCCGAGGCCATCCGCGCCGCCTTCCCCAATGGCGTGTGGGATCCCGCGCCACCTCCCAAAGGCTCCCCGTACGACGACGACGCAGCGCTGACCCTCCTCCTGGCGGAATCCCTGGTCGAGCGGGGGGATTTCGACGTCCAGGACGTCGCGGCGCGCTGGGCGAAGTGGCTGAAGCTGGACGGGCGTGGGGCCGGCGGCACCACCCGCGCGGCGCTGCGGCTGATCGATCGCGGCGTGGAGCCCTTCGAGGCGGGGCGGCGCGTGTTCGCCGAGCTGGGGCCGCGTCGTGCCGCGGGCAACGGCAGCGTGATGCGCTGCCTGCCGGTGGCGCTGCGCTTCCACGACAACGTCGACAAGCTGATGCGCGTCTCCACCCAACAAGCCGCCATCACCCACGCGGACGAGCGCTGTCTCTGGGGGGCGGCCGCGGTGAACCTCGCCGTGCGGGAGCTGCTCCACGGCAATATCTACTTCGTGGACGAGGTCCTCCATCGTATCGGTGACAAGGCGCCCCGTGTGCTCGTGCAGGCGATTCACCGCGTGCTCCGCGAGCAGCAAGCCGACCTGCCGATCAGCGTCGCCGGCGAGTCGGGATACGTCGTCCACTGTGTGGAGATCGCCTTCTGGTTCGCGACCCACGAGCGGACCCTCGAAGACGCCCTCGTCTTCCTCGTCCAGGCGGGCGGGGACACCGACACCAACGCGGCGCTTGCCGGGGCGCTGCTGGGGGCCCGCGACGGCGAAGCCGGCATCCCGCCGCGCTGGGTCGAGCAGGTCGCTGGAGCCCCGGGTGTCCGCCGCCTCGCCGACCGCCTCATCGCCGCCGGCCGCTAAGGCGATGGGGGGGGATGGCTGATGGCGGACGGCTGTTGGCTGGGGGCTACGGTTTTCGACCCACGTACCGCGCGATGCCGTCCATCACGCGCTTGTCCCAGAGCGTGATGAAGATCCAGCGGGCCGACCCGCGGCCCCGCCAGTTGAAGCGCACCGTCTGGGCGCCCCCTCCCCCTCGGTAGTTCCACTGCCAAGTGCCGTTCTTGGCGGCGTGCGGGCGGCCAAACCGGGCCGTCAGATCGGCCTTGAGCCGATCGACGAGCTGCACCCCGCCGGAGTCCCCAAACGAGATCATCGCGACCTTCCCCTCGAGCACATAGGCGCTGAGATAGAACGACGCGCTGTCGGTCGGATCGCGGATGACGACGCCGCACTCCATGAGCTGAGCCGTGTTACGCGAGGTGTTGCACACCATCGGATCGGCGCCCTGCCGGGTCAACGCCCGCGCCCGGGTGGCGAACTCCCGATACGCGCCACCCGGCGCGAATCCCCGGTAGGACGGGGATGCGGGAGGGGGGTGGCGGGGGGGGGCTGTGGGGGGCGCCCCTGGTCGGGCGACCTGCGCCGCGAGGGCGGCGGGCAAGGCCACGGTGACAAGGAGATAGCGGCGGCGGAGCACCATCGCCCCCAATATAGGGCGTCGCCGCTCGCCACGAAATGAAACGGGCCCGGGGCAAACCCCGGGCCCGTTTCAGCTGCGGTGGAAGCGGCCGTTCAGACCTTGCGGACGTTCTGCGCCTGCAAACCCTTCGGCCCCTGCGCGACCTCGAACTCCACGTTGTCGCCCTCGGCGAGGCTGCGGAAGCCCTCGGCCTGGATCGCCGTGAAGTGGACGAACACATCCGGACCCGACTCCTGCGCGATAAAGCCAAAGCCCTTCGCGTCGTTAAACCACTTCACCTTACCCTTTGCCATACCGTTAAGACCTCTGCACTGAGGGGCCCTGCCCCGGATGAGAGCGACCCTGATCACCGCGACCAGGGACGGGTCCAAACAAAAACCGCGAGACAAGTGGTCCTCGCGGAGCGCAGACAAACCGATGACGGTGCCACGTATTGCTTGAACCGGCGCAAAAGCTACGATTCGGCCCAAATCCTGTCAATAGTGTAACCGTTCGGGAATGCAGTGCTTGCGGCGCGACCGCAACACGATTTCCGGCATAACGACATTATCATGACAGCATGAAGTCAGCGCCGGACTGTTCCAGTATTGGCGCCCACTTCCGCCCTGCGGCCCAGGCCGGTAACCTCTCTTGCCGCCAGGAAGTCCGGAAGCCGTCTTCTGCCCTAGGACCCGGAATGACTGCGTATTTTCTGTTCGCGCTCGCCGCACTCCGAGTGTCGGCGCAGCAGCCCGCGCCTGCGGCCCCCCCCGCTCCCACACTCCCCCAGCCCATCGCCCGCGTCGCCGTGCGCCCGGCCGAGTTCGCGCTCAAGGTCGGCGACACGCTGCGTCTCGCGGCGGTCGCCTACGACTCCGCCGGCAAGGTGATGGACGACGTCGTCATTCGCTGGTTCACGAGTGGGGGCCGATTCGAGGGGAAGGTGGATTCGACGGGTCTCGTGAGCGCCGGCGCCACCGGCACGCTAAACGTCGCCGCGATCGCCTCGGTCCAGGACCGCGCGGTGAAGCCTACCATCGGCTTCGCCCACGTCACTGTGCTCCCGTTGCCCGCTGCGCGAGTCGTCGTGACACCCAGGCCAGCGCGGCTGCTGGCCGCTACGTCGCTCGTGCTCGAGGCGGCTCCCTACGCCGCCAACGACGACCGGCGCTACGACGTGGTGGCCTGGAAGTCGAGCCGGCCCGCCGTAGTCGAGGTGAACGCCTTCGGCCGCCTGAGCGCCCGGACGACCGGCACCACTACCGTCTCGGCCTCAGCAGGGAGCGCGGTCGAGAGCTGGAGCGTGACCGTCGTGCCGAACCCGGTGTCTCGCGTCATGCTCGGGCCCGCCGATACCGCGGTGCGCACCGGCGACGTCGTGCGCTTCCGCTTCGCGGCGACCGACGCCGCGCGCCGCGCGGTCGCCGACGCGCGGCCCGAGTGGGCCGTCGCTCCGGTGGGCCAAGGCTACGCCACGGTCGACGGCGACGGGGTGTTCGTCGCCGATCAGCCCGGCACCTATCGGGTCGTCGCCGCGCTCGGCGCCCGCAGCGCCGAGGCATTTGTGCTGGTCTCGGCGCGGAACATCACGCGACCCGTGACCATCGTGGGCCGGCTGCCGCTCAAGGGCTTCGAGGCCGCCGAGCTGTGGCTGCACCCCGACGGGAAGCACGCCTACATCTCCACCATCGGCGACCGGATCTATGCGATCGACGTCGCCGATCCGGCGAAACCGATCATCACGGATTCCGTGGTGGTCGATGCCCGCATCGTGAACGACGTGATGACCACCGAGGACGGTAAGTTCGGTGTGATGACGCGCGAAGGCGCCTCCACGCGCAAGAACGGCATCGTGATCCTCTCGTTCGAGGACCCGGCGCATCCCAAGCCGATCGCGGAGTTCACCGAAACGGTGACGGGTGGCGTTCACAGCACCTACGTCTACCACGGCTACATCTACCTCACGGACGACGCCACCGGCTCGATGCGGGTGATCGACATCCGCGACCCCTACCACCCCAAGCAGGTGGCGCGCTGGCAGGTCGAGCGGCCGGACGCCGGCCGCACCCTGCACGACATCGATATCCGGGACGGCCTGGCAACCCTTTCCTACTGGAACGACGGACTCGTCATCCTTGACGTCGGCAACGGGATGAAAGGCGGTACTCCAGAGAACCCACAGCTCGTCGTGCAGTTCAAGTACGACCTAAACGCCCTCTACAAGAAGGTGGAGCTGGCCGGGGGTCCAGGCTTCATCCGCGGCACCCACACCTCGTGGCGCCACGGCCGGTACGTCTTCGTCGGTGACGAGGTCTTCCCGGCGCGCCAGCAGGGCGGCGGCCCGGGCGTCATCGGGCTGGGGCGCGCCTACGGCCGACTGCACGTCATCGACATCTCCGATCTCACGAAGCCGCACGAGGTCGCCTGGTATGAGCCGACCGATGGCGGCGTGCACAACGTCTGGGTCGCGGGCGACACACTCTACCTGGGCGACTACCAGGGGGGCCTCCGAGTGCTCGACATCGCGGGCGAGCTGAAGGGCGACCTCCTCGCGCAGGGCCGCGAGTACGCTCACGTGCATACCGGCGACGCCCAAGGCAACGTCCCGAACACAGCCAATGCCTGGGGCGCCATTTACCGCGACGGCCTGATCTATGTGCCGGACATCAATAGCGGGCTCTGGATCGTGAAGGTGGAGCCAACGCAAGTCGTTCTACCATAAGGAGTTCGCATGCATCTTAGCCTCATGCTCGCGTTGCTGCAGCAGCCGGCGGCGCCCGCGCAGGCCCCATTTCCGATCGCCAAGGTGGTCGTGACGCCGGCGACGGCCGAGATCCAGGTGGGCCAGACCGTCCGGCTCACCGGCCAGGCGCTCGATTCCGCCGGCAAGCAGGTGCCCGGTTCTAAAGTGGCGTGGTTCGCCGGAGGTACTGAAGGCAGCGTTGATTCGACCGGGCTGGTCACGGGCGGCTACAGCGGCCACGTGCGGGTGTACGCCGTCGGCCTCGTCCTAGGACAAAACGGGCAGAAGATGACCGAGGTGGTGATCACCGTCTTGCCGGAGCCCCCGGCTCGCGTGGCCGTCACGCCGGCGCCGGCGAAGCTCGTGGTCGGCACCCATCTCACGCTCCTCGGCACCGCTTACTCCAAGCACGATGACGTGCGCCACGACCCGGTGACGTTCGCCTCGAGCAACCTCCGTGTCGCCGCCGTGACGCCAGACGGCGCGGTGCACGCCGTGGCACCTGGGCGGGCAAACGTCACCGCGACGGCTGGTCCTGCGACCGCGACTCTCGCCATACAGGTGGTAGCGAACACGATCGCCAAGCTGGCGGTCGAGCCGGCGGCCACCAGCGTGCGGACCGGGGACGTGGTGCGGTTCGCGGCCCAAGCCAAGGACGCGGCGGGCAAGCCGGTACGCGATGTGGCCGTGCAGTGGTCGCTCGCCGCGGGCTCGGGCGTGGCCGAGATCGACCCGCAGGGCGCGTTCGTGGCCGAGGTCCCCGGCAGCTACACGGTGACCGCGTCGGTGGGCGCCCGCTCCTCGGACGCGGTGGTGCGGGTGGAGCAGCGCCGCGTGACCCGCGGGATCGAGGTGCGCGCGCATCTACCGATCAAGTTCAGCACCGCCGAGGTGTGGATGCACCCCTCCGGCAAGTGTGCCTATCTCACGACCATCGCCGACCGGGTGTACGCCATCGACGTCAGCGACTGGGCGGCGCCGAAGATCGTGGACTCGATGCTCACCAACGCGCGCATCGTCAACGACGTGATGACGACGGAGGACGGCAAGTACGGCGTCTTCTCCCGCGAGGGCGCCTCGGACCGGAAGAACGGCATCGTCGTCTTCGACGCGAGCGACGCGTGCCACCCCAAGCCGATCGCCGAATACACGGAGACCGTCTCGGGTGGGGTGCACAGCTCCTACGTCTACCAGGGCCACGCCTACATCACCGACGACGCCACCGGCTCGATGCGGGTGATCGACATCCGCGACCCCTCCCACCCGAAGGAAGTCGCACGCTGGCAGGCCGAGCAGACCGAGGCCGGCCGCTATCTCCACGACATCATGGTGAAGGACGGGCTCGCCTACCTCGCTTACTGGAACGACGGGCTGATCATCCTCGACGTGGGCAACGGGATGAAGGGCGGCAGCCCGGAGAGCCCGCAGCTCGTGTCGCAATACAAGTACGATCTGAACGCCACGTACGCGCGTGTGGAGCAGCTCTGGGGCCCCGGATTCGTACGGGGGACGCACACCGCCTGGCGAGAAGGGAAATACGTGTTCGTCGGGGACGAGGTCTACGCCGCGCGGCCCTACAAGGGGCTGGTGGACGGCAACAACCTCACCTTCGGCCGCATGCACGTGATCGACGTGTCGGACATCGCGCACCCTACGGAGGTCGCCTGGTACGAGCCGACCGACGGCGGCGTCCACAACGTCTGGGTCGTGGGCGATACGCTCTACCTCGGCAACTACCAGGGCGGGGCGCGCGTGCTCGACGTGTCCGGCGAGCTGAAAGGCGACCTACTGCGGCAGGGCCGCGAGATCAGCTGGATTCTCACGGCCGACTCGACCGGGCACCGGCCGCATACGCCGTTCGCCTGGGGGGCGGTGGTGCGCGACGGCAACATTCTCGTGCCGGATATCAATTCGGGACTGTGGATTTTGAGATTGGAGCCGAAGCAGGAAGCGACGCCCTGACAATATAGAAGGCGTCGAGGAGAAACGTCGAGGGGAATCGTCGAGGAAGGGCGTCCTGCGACGTCGTCAGCGGTTAGGTAACCCCACCGCCGCCCGCCAACTCGCCACCGCCGCCTCGTACTTGCGGAGCAGGTCGGCGAGTCGGTCCGCGACCGGACCGGGGCGGCGGGCCGCCGTCCGCTCGCACGTCGGTGCATAGGCGATCAGCGAGTCGATCTGCTGCGCGAGTTGTCGCGCCGCGATCCGGGTGGGCGGGTCGTAGGCCGTGGGGAGCATCTGGGCGCGGCCGCTGGCCATGAACCCTCGCGCCGCGCCACACAGCCCACCCAACCGACGACCGGCCGTCTTCTGTTTCAAACTGTCGCCGGTGCTCCGCGTGCGCACCACGCGGTCGATGCCGTCCTTGAGTTGGGCGATCCCCCGGCTGGCGGTCTTGAGCCCATTCACATAGCGGTCCTGGGCCGGAGTGGGGGGGACGGGGGGGGAGGGCACGCTGTCCCTCCGAGTCGTGTCTCGCCGCTGGCTGACGGTGTCCTGGGCGGGCAGCTGGGAGGGGGTGGCGGCTGCGGTCAAGCACACCAGGGCGATCAGGACTGCTCCACCACGCATCACTCGTCCTCTGGTCCGGGTCTCTGGCTGTGGGTTATAATCCCATCATGACGGTTCCCGCAACCTCCCGCATCGTCCGCACGTTCGAGGACCGGGCAGAAGCCTTGGCCCATTTCTTCGTCCGCGCGGGCGAGGCGCCCCGGGTCATCGCGTTCGACGACACCGTCGGCTGCCCGCTCGATCAGGCGCTCGCGGCGTTGGAGTGGACGGCCGCGATCGGCATCCTGGCCGAGGACGACCTGGTCCACGCGGCGCAGGTCGGCACCGATGCGGCCGCTGTGGTGGTCGAGCGGCACGAGCGGGGAGGGGAGCAAGGCGACCAGCGGGTGTACGTCTACTTCGGCCCGCGCATGGACGCGCCGCCGGCCGATCCTTACGAAGGTACCCTGCTCTACGACGAGCCGGGGGTGCGCGCCTATATCTTCGCGCAGCGCGTGCATGCCGTCGCGCACTTCCTGCGCGCCACCCAGGGCATGGGGGCGGTGCTCTCGCTGCTGGGGCGGCGCGCCCCGGAGCTGCGGCACATCCGCCGCTGGATGCAGGCGCTGTTCGCCGAGCCCGGTGCGACGCCCGCCACGCAGCTGCTCGCCGGCTGGTTCGCCACCGGCGGCGCCGGGTGCCTCTTCCTCCCCACTCAGCCTGGCGGGCCCTACACCTATCACGAAGTCGCCATCGACTCCTGAGGCCTCACCCCCGTTCCCCCTCTCCACAAATGTGGAGAGGGGGCCGGGGGGGCGATGAGGTCATGTGGATTCACAACTCCACATCGTGTGGACGGGCGCCGGAACGGTGGGCGCTGGCGTCGGTTACCATCCACACTCCGTGCACATCGACGTGAGCTAACCCGAAGAAACATCGGCACTTGCGCGGTTATGCGACGAGCGTATATTGCTCCCACGCGGCTTGAGGGGAAGGGTTGGGGCTAACGTCCCGGCTACGCCTTCAAGACGGGCTCGAGCGGAAATTCCGGGGAGGGCGCCGACGCAACCAAGGGCTCAGGCGCCTGCTGATCCGGGAGAGTCTCTCCGGCTCGGGCGGATGGGGCCAGTCGCGTGCTCCGTCCGCGTCGAAGTGGTGCCTCGACGCGCAGTGCGGAAGGTCGGTCCGCGACCCGATCTGACCCGCAGCACTCACATCGGTGAACCTTGCGGCCCGGCCAGGCTGCTTGGGGATGGAAGCCGGAGCTCCTGTCTGCCCTACCGAGCGACGCAACAGTCAACCGGCGGCGGCGGGAAGAAGAACGGAGGGAGGAATCCCCCGGCTCCGGGTAGCCGGTGTGCGAAGCCCCCGGGCGGCCTATCGCGCCGTCCCGGGGGCTTCGGCTTTCCCTAACCCCCCCCCCGCGGGTAGCTTTGACCTCCTTGGAACCAGTTGCTCCTTGCAACGGAGTCGGCATGCGCATCGCGTTGGTGACGGAGTTCTACTACCCGCACCTTGGTGGCGTCACCGAGCACGTGCACAATCTCGCGCTCGAATTCCGCCGCCGGGGACACGAGGTCACAGTCGTCACGGCGAACATGGATGGTCAGGGCCGGGACCCCGAGTTCGTGCGGCGGGTGGGCACCAGCCGGATCGTGTACAGCAACGGCTCGTTCGCACGTGTCACTACCGGGTGGGGGCTCGCGCGCCGCGTCCGCGACTTGCTGCGGGAGCGGCGGATCGAGGTGGTGCACGTCCAGGACGTAATCGCGCCGACGCTGGGCCTCGTGGCCTCCTCCGCCGCCTGGCGACTCGGCCTTCCCGTCGTCGCCACTTCCCACACCTGGTTCACCCGCTCCCTCGCCTACCGATTCTTCCGCCCCGTGCTGCAGCGGCGTCTCGACCGGGTCGCCGCGCGTATCGCCGTCAGCGAGCCCGTAGTGCGGGCGATGTCCATGTACTTTCGCGCCGACTGGGAGATCATCCCCAACGGCGTCAATGTAGAGTATTTCCACCCCAACGGCCGGCGGCCGACGGACTATCTCGGCCGGGGCCCCCGGCTGCTGTTCCTCGGCCGCCTCGACCCGCGCAACGGGCTGGACACCGTCCTTGGGGCGATGCCGACGATCCTGGCGCGTTACCCCGTCACCAAGTTGGTCGTGGTGGGCGACGGGCCGCTACGCTCCCACTACGAGCGCCGGGCGATGCCGTTGGGATCGAGCGTCAAGTTCGTGGGCCAGATCAACGACGAGCGGCCCGAGTATTACGCCACGGCCGACCTCTACCTCTGTCCGACGACCAAAGCCTCCTTCGGCATCACGCTGCTGGAGGCAATGGCATGTGGCACGCCGATGATCGTGTCCGACATCACCGGGTTCCGGGAGCTGATCGCCGGGGGTGGGGAGGCGGTCCTGGTGCCCAAGGATGACCCGGCGGCCTGGGCCCGGACCACCATGGAGCTGATGGCCGACGCTGGCCGGCGCGAGGCGATGGCTGCCGCCGGGCTCGCCAAAGCGGCCCGGTTCGCCTGGCCGCGCGTCGCCGACCGGGTGCTCGCCGTCTACGAGCGGGTGACGCGGTGATCGACCTGCTGCTCGTCGGCGTGGGCGGAGCCGCGCTCGGCGCCCTCGCCACCGGCGTCTACTACCCGAACAGCCGGCTGTTCGGCCGTGCGATCGGCTGGGGTTCGGGGGGCCTCTATCTCACCTTCGACGACGGCCCCAACCCTGTCGCCACCGAGGCGATCCTCGACACCCTGGCCGCGGCGGGCGTCCCGGCCGCCTTCTTCATGGTGGGCGAGCACGTGCGGCGCTTCCCGGCGACCGCACGCCGGGTCGCGGAGGCTGGCCACGAGATCGGTAACCACACCCAACATCATGTGAAGTTGCACCGGCTGGGTCCGGCGCGGATTCGCGCCGAGCTCGAGCGCGCCCACGCGACCATCGCGGAGACCACCGGACGCGTGCCGCGCACGTTCCGCGCACCGCACGGCTACCGCAATCCGTTCGTCGCGGCGGCGGTGCGCCGGCTGGGGTACACCCTCTTCGGCTGGAGCTTCGGCGTCTGGGACTCCAACCGGCCGCCGGCCGAAGAGATCCGTCGGCGGGTGCGGGCCAAGCTCACTCCAGGGGGAGGCGGGGGCGGCGCCATCGTTCTGCTCCACGACGGGGACGGCTACGACCCGATGGGGGACCGGCGACCCACGGCGGAGGCGCTGCCGGGCATCATCCGCGATGCCCGAGCCGCGGGTTGTGAGTTTCGGTCGCTGGCGGAGCTGGTCGCATGAAGCGCTGGATGTGGTGGCTACTGGGGCTCGTGGGGCTCGCTTTGGCGCTGCGCGTCGCGCTGCACTTTCCCTGGCGCGCGACGGGGGCGGCGCTCGTGGGAGTGAACGGTTGGCTGCTGCTCGCCGCCCTCCTCGTGAACTTGGCTTCGCCGGTCGCCAAGGCCTGGGGCTGGCACGTGCTGCTCGGCGCCGTCGCGCCGAACCGCTGGTGGGTGGCGCAGGAAGCGAACCTGATCGGCACCGCGGTGAACATCGTGGGGGTGGGGGTGAGCGGGGAGGCGGCGCGCGTCTCGCTCCTGGTGCGGCGCGACCACGTGCCGGTGCGGGCCGCCGTGCTGTCCGTGGTCGGCGCGCGGGTGGTCGAAGCGCTCGGTCTAGCGCTGTTCGTGGTGCTGGCGCCCCTCGCGCTCGACCTGCCGCCGGCCCTGCGCGGCCTGCAGATAGGCGGCGGCGCCCTGCTGCTCACGATCCTGGTGATGGCGCGGTTCCGCGTGTGGGGCCGGCTGGTCGCCCGCCTGCCGCGGTCCATCCGGGCGGGCGCCATGGAGCTCGCGCAGATGGGCTGGGGTGGCCGCCTCATCGCTCCGACGGCCCTCGCGTTGGTGAACTGGGTCGCCCAGTGGGGCTCCTACTACCTGGTGCTGCGTGCCACGCACATCGCCGCGCCGCCGGCGGCGTCGTTTACGGCGCTGATCGCGGTCAACCTCGGCGGCATCGTCCGGTTCACGCCCGCCAATGTGGGAGTGATGCAGGCGGCGATGGCCGGCGCGCTGCTGCCCTTCGGCATCGCCGCCGAGCACGGCGTGGCCGCGGGACTCGCCCTGCAGGCGATTCAGGTGCTGCCGATCCTCGCCTTCGGCCTCGCCATCGCCGGGCGCTCAGGGCTGAAGCGGCTGCTGGCCGAAGAGCGCGATCTGGCCCGGGCGGCCTGAGTCGCGCTGCCGCGCTCCCGCGCGAGAGAAAACGGTCCCATCGTCTTTCAGGTGCGCGCTACGTTCCGTCCGTGTCCCCCACAGTCCAGATGCCGGACGCCGAGCGCCAGCGTCGCCTCGCGGCGCTCGCGGAGCTCACCGATGCCCTCAGCGTCGCGCGCTGCTCGGCGCAGCTGGCGGGGATGGAGACGGATGACTTCATCGTCCGGGAGTTGCTGCTCACGGTGATCCAGCAGCTCGACCGGTCGGCCGAGCTTATCCGGCGCTTCCCCCTGCTTTCGCACTAGGACTTTGGGCGGAGCCGTGGAAGATCCGTTTCCCGATCGTGGCTCTTGTGGAAGGGGAGGCGCGGCCCACGGATCGGCAGCAAGTGCGCGATCGAGTTGGCGTAGTACTCGAGCAGCGGCCGGCCGCGCGGCAGCACCACCAGCGTCTCCCCGTCCTGCACCACCAGCCGTCGCAACCGCAGCATGCGCCACGCGCGGTCCCAGATGTCTAGGATCCGCGCCCCGCCGCGTACCACCTTGCCATTCACCGCACGCAGGCGGTCGCGCAGCTCGTCCATCCGCTCGAGCAGGGCGCGCCGGGGGATCGCCGTTTGCTCGAAGGAGAGCAGCCCTGCCGCGGCGAGGGGGACGGGGGTGACCGGGATGATCGTGCCGATGCGATCGAGCATCTCCTGCGCCAGCCCCTCGAGCGCGGGCAGCCGGCGCTCGCGCGGCCAGTCCAAGAGTCCCGGCGGCGCCTTGCTCAGCCAGCCGCGCAGCGACAGCGGCGTCCCGAAGTTGACGGCCGCGCGGCCGTAGCGCTGCAGCCGCCCGATGAGCAGGCGTATCGTGTTCCCGGTGACGTAGCTCGCGACCGTGCTGAGCTGGGCCAGCCGTCCGGGCCGGTCGCGCTCGTCCGTGAGCTCGCGGATCAAGGAGCGGTCCTCCAGCACCCGGTCGTAGTTGATGGCCACGGGGACGAACCAGATGTCCCGCGTGAACGCCGGGTCGAGCAGCGTGCGGCAGATGTAATCGAGCAGGCCGAGCTTCGGCGGGCGCAGCCGGCCATCGCGCGTGAGGCCGCCCTCGAGGAAGATGCCCTGCGTCACGCGGTTGCGCGTGATGAGCTGGACGTAGCGCTCGAGCACGGCGTGATACAGCGGCTCGCGGTAGCGGCGCCGCACGAAGTAGGCGCCGAAGGACTTGAAGACGTACTCGAGCGGCCAGGCGCGGGCCCACTCCCCCACGGCGTAGCTCAGGTGCACGCCGCGGGCCAGCACGTAGGCGACCACGACGTAGTCGGCGTTGGAGCGGTGGTTCATCAGGTACACCACCACGTCCTGCCTCGGGATTCCCTGGAGCGCCGCTTCGTCCTGGTAATCGACGCTGACCTTGTAAAGCAGGTTGACGAGCAGCTTCGCCAGGTTGTAGCCGACCTTGTAGTAGGACAGGACGTTGAGATAGGGGACGATCTCGTCGATGTAGGCGGCCACCCGACGTCGCACGGCAGCCTCCGAAAGCGCGTGCATGCGGGCATGGGCGGCGACGGCCGCTTCGACCACGGGATCGCGCGCCAGGGCCTCCTTGACGAGCCGGCGGTCCTGCAGGTGGTAGCGGGCGAGGCGCGTGCGGAAGTCGTGCAGCGCCCGGCGGGCGGCGCGGCGGAGCCGCGCGCGGACCGCGGCGGTAGCGGCGTGGGTAAGCCAGAGCCCCAGCCCGACGGCCAGCACCGCGGCGAGACCGAACAGGATCCAGTCGCGCTCAGGCGACAGTCTTGCCCTCCTGCTTCAACTGGGCGTAGCCCATCCCCTTGAGTCGCGCGATCCGCATGACCATCGGTGGGTGAGTGGCGAGCAGGTCGCCGAGGAAGCCCTCGTGATTGGTGAAGCGGCGGCCCAGCGGGTCGCAGATGCACAGGTGGGCGGTGCCGCGACTGATAGCCGCCGTCGGGGCGTCGGCCGCCTCGATCTTCTGCAGCGCGCTGGCGAGCGCCAGGGGGTTGCGGGTGAACTGCGCGCCCATCGCGTCAGCGAGGTACTCGCGCTTGCGGTTCACGGCGATCACCAGCAGCTGCGTCACGATGGGCGCGAAGATCCAGGAGATGATCGAGACCACGAGCAGGATCAGCGCGAGCTGGCCCAGGCCCTTGCCGCCCCTACCTCCACGGCCGCCCCCGCCGCCCCCGCCGCCCCCGCCGCCCCCGCCGCCCCCGCCCCCGCCTCCCCATCCGCCCCCCATCCGCAACCCCCCCCGCATCACGCGGCTGGTGCCGTCGTGGATCAGCGCCACCGCCCCCACCAGCGCCGCCAGCGTGGTCATCAGGCGCACGTCGAAGTTTTTGATGTGGCCGACCTCATGCCCGACGACGCCCTGCAGCTCGTCGCGCGAGCAGATGTCGAGGATCCCCTGGGTCACGGCCACGTGGGCGTGGAAGGGGTCCGTGCCGGTGGCGAAGGCGTTGGGATCGGGGTCGGGGACGATCCAGATCCGCGGCCGCGGCACCCCAGCGGCGATGGCCATCTCCTCGACCACGTTCACGAGCTGCTGCTGCTTGTCGTCCGCGGGGGTGATCACCTCCCACGCGCCGGTGGACCACAGGACCTTCTCCGGCCCGGTCTTGTAGGCGTACCAGGCGATGCCCGCCGCGAGCGCCGTCAGCAGGAGGCCGAACCAGGGGAAGACGTGATGGTAGGCCTGAGGGGGGGAGTCAGCGGTGGAGAGATAGGCGACGTAGTCGCCGCCGAACCCCAGCCAGGCGAAGAACAGGATGAAGCCGATCACCAGCCAGGTGGTGCGCCGGCGATTGGCTTCCTGCTGCTGAAACAGGCTGAGGGTGCTGTCGTCGCTCACGCCTTGGGCTTCATCGACAGGTCGACCTGGGGCACCGCCCGCTCGGCCTGGTCCTCGGTCTCCCACAACTCCGCAGTCTGGGCCTTGGCCAGGCCCGCGACCAAGGTGGTCGGGAACTGCTGCTGTTTGGTGTTGTACTGCGTCGCCGTGTCGTTGTAGAGCTGGCGGGCGAATGCGATGCGGTTCTCCGTAGAGGTGAGCTCCTCCTGCAGCTGTCCGATGTTGCCCGTGGCCTTGAGCTGCGGGTACTGCTCCACCACCACCATCAGCCGCGAGAGGGCGCCGGACAGGGCATTCTCAGCCTGGCTGATCTGCTTCATGCCCTCCGGGCCCGCCGCGCCGGCACTGATCTTCACGGCCTGGTTCCGTGCCTGGATCACGGCCTCGAGCGTGGACTTCTCGAAGTCCATCGCCCCTTTGACCGCGTTGACGAGGTTCGGGATCAGGTCGTGCCGCCGTTTGAGCTGGACGTCGATCTGCTTGAAGGCGTTCAGCGTCTGGTTCTTGAGGGAGATCAGCCCGTTGTAGGCGCCGATCATCCAGATCACGATGACGGCGACGAGAATCAGCAGGATCACAGAGCCCATCGGTGCTCCAGGTTGAGTAAAGGCGGATGAACTTACGACGGCACGTGCGGCAGGAGTTTCGCGAGCGCCTGCCGCACGACCTCGGCCACCCCCGCTTCCTCGGGCCCGACGCGGGCGAGCGGATGGTTGGCGTCGACGTGCAGCTCCACGCCGTGCGCCACCGGAATGCGTCGCCACGTGGTCGGTCCGCTGTTGTCCTTGGCGGCGTCGCGGGCCAGCCAAGCGGTGAGAGCGCGGCCAGAGCGCCCGCGCGGCATCCCTTGGGCGCCGCGCAGCGGCAGTCGGTCGGGCAGGGGGAGCGAGGCGCCCAGGGTCTGCGCGGCGCGCCGCTCCAGCACATCGCCCGTCTGCTCCTGCATGTCCTTCGTGATCGCGGACAGCGTCGCGCCTTCCATCTGCCGCAGCTTGATCCACAAGAGCTGGAGGAAGTGCCGGTAGGAATAGGTCGCGGCTGTGCCGCGGCCCTCCGGCGGGCTCACCAGCCCCTTGGTCACGTAGAAACGGATCGTTCGCTCGCTTGGCTGGGCCCGCGCGGCGGCGTTGATCGGCGTCACGGCCGACGCGTCGAGCACGGCGCCGACGAGGACGGCGAGGTCGCGCAGGTTCCACGGCGCGAGGCTGCGGTATTCACGCAGGACGTGCAACGGCTCGTGCTGGGGCGCGCCGGTCATGACTTAGCCGTTCCCCGCCTGTTCCCCCCGCCAGCGGAGCACCGACGCGATCCAGGCCGTGATCTGCCGCAGGTCGAAGGGCTTGCGGATCAACGGACAGGGATTGCGCGCCAGCCAGGCCGACACTTCCTCGGCCTCCGCGTCCCCGGTGACGATCGCAATCCGGCCGGTTAGTGCGGGCCAGCGGGCCAGGACGGCGAGATAGAGTGAGAGGCCCGACATCGTCGGCAGGTGGATGTCGAGCAGGATGGCGTCGGGCTGTTCGGTGCCAAGTAGCTCGTAGGCCGCCTCGGCGGAGGCGGCGCTCAGCACGCGGAATCCTTCGCGCGTGAGCGCGCGCTCCAGCACGCGCCGCAGCGGCGCCTCGTCGTCCACGACGAGCACGGTGGCGGCGGGATGCGCCGTCCCCGCCCCTCCCCCCCCCGCCCCCCCCGCCCCCCCCGCGCCGCCCCCGCTCACGAGGCGACCCCCAGGGATTCGCTAGGCCGCAGGAACCGCCGCACCACGACCTCGAGCGCTTCCACCGGCGCCAGCGACAAGCGCATCTCCCCTGCGGTGAGGCCCAGGTAGGTACGGGCGTGCTGCTGCAGCGTTTTCACCTGCATGTAGCCGAGCCGCTGCGCGACGTCCTCGATCGTGAAGCCCGGGTCCTGCAGCAGCCGGTGCGCGTAGAGGACGCGCGCCGCGGCCAGGAACTGCCGCGGGCTCGGCAGGCCCACCCGGCTGAACCACCGCTCGCAGGTCCGTCGATCCACCCGCGCGCGGGCGGCCAGGTGTTGCACCGTCTGCACCTGACCGGGCGCGCGCAACGCCTCCTCCAGCACCCAGCGCAATTCGGTCGGCAGCGGCGCGAGGTGACCGGCCAGCTGGTCGAGCAGCTGCCGCGAGGCAGCGCCCGCGGATTCCGCCTCGAGGACCTGGCGCAGCCGTGTCGGGTGGTCGTCGAACCGCGAGAAGACGACGTGGCGGATGCCGCACTGGCCGAGCACCAGGAGCACGCTGGCGAGCTGGGGGGTGAGCGACGTGTAAAGAATGAGCGGCAGGGATGGGAACAGCAGCCGCAGCCGCTCGATCTCCAGCGCCCGGGCCTCGCCCGTGAGCAGCGGGTCCACGACGGCGACCTCGACCGGGCGGCTGCGGATGACCGCCAGCGCCTCACCCCAGTTTGCGGCATGCACGAAGGTGAACCGCGCCGCCGTGGCGCGGCGCAGCCGCTGGACCTGTACGTCCGGGACCGCCGCTAGAACGAGCATGAATGTCGCAAAAGCGCCCTATGGTGTCGCAAAAACGCCCTAAAACACCCCTGCTAACCTGTCCATGTTGAGACGTCCCTGGAAGCGGACGATCCTCAACAGCACTGCCCTAGGAGGCACTATGTCTCGCCGCACCCGTCTCGTCTTTAGCCTGCTATTCGTCGCGTTCGCTCTGTCCGCCGCGGCTTGTGCGGATTCCACCGCGCCCCGGAACTGCGATACGCAGTCGCAAAACACCTGCCTGCAACACTAGACCGCTGACTGCGCGAGCTCGGCGAGGGAAGCCGACACTTCCCTCACCTCCTCGCTCCCTACAGGTTCCGTGGCTGCGTACTGGCCGGCTTTCACCTCGGCCTCGCAGTCGCGGAGCCCGTTCTTGATTCGCTCGATCTTGAACTCGAGCCCGTGCAGTTGATTCTGGTCAGCGACCTCGAGCGCGTTCTCCATCATGCTCTGGGCTCTATCGAATAGCCCGAAGCGCGCCAGGCCGACGCCTGTCTTGAGGAGAAAGTCAGCGCGCATGTTCGGCGCCATGGTTGTTGAGTTGGCCTCACACCGTTCGCGCCACCGCTCAAACCCAACTCTGTCGCGCCGGTACGAGGCGCAATTCATCAGTTCGATGAGCGCATTGTTCACGTTATCGGGACGTGAGTCTCGCCGAATGACTTCCAGCAAGGCCCGCTCGGCGCTCTGAACCTGTCCCATTGTTAAGAGGGCCTGAGCGAGGTCGTGCAGGGTGCGCAGGCGAGAGGAATCATCGTGGTAGCGCTCGTATGCCCGCCAAAGGTGGGGCACTGCTTCATCTGCTTGTCCACGTAGAGCGAGAACCGACCCCAGGCCGTGCTCAGCTCGTGCCTCCGCCTCTTCATAGGCGCCCGTTCTCGCGTCTGTCAGGATCCCACGGTACTGGCTTTCGGCATCAGCTAGGTTGCCGCGGAACTGCACCACGTTCACGTGCCCCAACCGGCTGAGCAGCGCCGAGTAGCCGTCGCCTGCCTCTCGCGAGAGCCGGCCGCCCTCGGCATACGCCGCCTCCGCCTCCCCCCAGCGCATGACCTTGCGGCGCACCCGGCCCAGGCGTAGCTGGGCGGCGATCCGGTCCGTCATGCTCAGCCGCGTGTCACCGATCCGGAGCAAGGTGAGCACGATGTCCGCCGCTTCGTCGTAGTGCCCGTCGTCCTCGAGGGCGTGCGCGTACGCCAGCAAGCCCGGCGCGAGCAAGCGCACATCAGCACTGGAATGAGCATCGCGTGCCGTGCGCACCAGCCCCTGAAGGTGCGCCGCTTCCGGGAACCCGACGCCCAGCTCGCGGCAATAGCGCTCAGTCGCCGCCCATTGGTAGCGGAACGCGTCGTCCGTTACGGGCGGCTCGTGATCCGACGCCAGCAGGTCGAGGAGGCGCAGCACCAGGAACGCTCCCTGGCCCAGGCGCACCGGCGGAGAGGTCGATAATTGCAGGGTGGCGCGTTCCAGAAAGACTGCATGAGGCAGCGTGGTTGGGCGCGCGACGGCGTCAGCCATTTCAGTAGTTCTCCCGTTCGGCCCCGAGCGGGCCGCCACCGGCCGCTGTAGGCAGTAGCTGTGCCCTGCCCGCAACGTCCTCCAACTGTTCAACATAGCTTTTCCGAGCCGCCTGCGTTAGACGGGCAAATGCCGCGTTTTCTGGCTTTTCACCGCACGCGTTTGGTGACGCATCGAGACGGCGCGGGGCCTTTTTGGACCTCATGCCACGCGGCTTTTCCCTCACCGAACTGGCCGTCTCCCTGACGGTTGCCGCCCTGCTCTTGGCCGTCGGCCTCCCGCGGCTAGCCGACGTCCTGGACTGGGTTGCGGCCGATAGTGCCGCCCGCGATGTGACCACGGCGCTGGCCGTGGCGCGCGCCGCCGCCGTGATGCGGGGAACGCGCACCCGCGTCACGATCGCCGGGGATACCCTGCGGATCGATCGCTGGGAGGGGGCTGGCTGGCGTGCCTACCAGCGCTGGCCTGGCCCGATCACGCAGGGAGTGACGCTCGAGGTGTCCAATCCGGAGGTCGTGTTCGGCCCTACGGGCATGGGGTGGGGGGCGTCGAACACCCGGGTCGTGCTGCGCCGGGGGTCGCATACCGAAACGATCACGACATCGCGGCTGGGGCGGGTGAAGCGCTGGTAGCCTGCAACCCTTTCCCAGAGGTTCGCATCTAAGGGGGTGGAGTAGAAACAAACGTCCGGGCGCGAGCGTATACAGCCCAGGACTCGACATACACTGGTCGCGGTCGGAGTGTGACGGCCACTTCGCCCGACCGCCAACCCGGGGAGCTTTCGGCCCCGGGTTTGGTTTTTTGTCACTCCGGTCCGCTGCCGCCCTCATCGAGGTACACCAGGGTGCCGCGCCGGGCGACGACGCTGGAGAGGGCGTCGAACACCTTCGGGTCGAGCACGTTGCCCGAGAGCTGGCTCATGCGCTGGACCGCCTGTTCCGGCGTGAGCTTTTCCTGATAAGGGCGCGAGCTGCTGAGGGCGTCGTAGACCTCGGCGGCGCCGATGATGCGGGCGCCGACGGGGATCTCCTCGCCGCGCAGGCCGTCCGGGTAGCCCGAGCCGTCCCAGCGCTCGTGGTGGTGGCGCACGGCGCCGATGATCGGGCCGAGGTGGCCCAAGGGCGAGAGGATTTGGGAGCCGATGATCACATGCTGCTTGACGTGCTCGTATTCCTCGGGCGTGAGCGGGCCCTGCTTCTCCATCACCGCTTCGCGAGTGCCGATCTTCCCGATGTCGTGCAGGCGACCGGCCACCCGGACCTGCTCGACTTCCTCGTCGGAGAGCCCGAACTGGCCGGCGACGGTGGCGGAGAGGTCGGCCACGCGCGCGGAGTGCCCGCGCAGGTAGGGGTCCTTGGCCTCCAGGGCGTTGATCAGCGCCTCGAGGGTCGCCACCGAGATGCGCTCCAGTTTGTTCCGCTCGCGCTGCAATTCGGCGGTCCGCGTGGTGACCTCTTCCTTGAGCCACTGGTTGAGCTGACGGTTCTCGAGCAGCATCTCGCGCCGCTTGAGCGCGCGCTGCACGGCTCGGCCCAGGTCGGCGAGCTCGATCGGCTTGGTGAGATAGTCCATGGCCCCGCGCTGCATGCACAGGGCGGCGCTGGTCGCGTCGTTGATCGCGGTGAGCATGAGGATGGCGAGGTCCGGCTCGATCTCCAACGCCAGGGGCACCAGGTCGACTCCGCTGGTGCCGGGCATGCGGATGTCGCACAGCATCAACGCCACTTTGTGGCGGTTGAGCTGCTGCAACGCTTCCTCCCCCGAGGCAGCGGCGTACACCTCGAACTGCTGCTGGGCGAGGAACTTCTTCAGGGCGTTACGAATGGGCTCCTCGTCGTCCACCACCAACACGGAGACGGGACCCGAGCTTTCGACCAAGAGGGACTCCTTGCCTTCCTTCCGGGAAAATGGCGCTCCCCAGCCGGTCTGGGTAGCCCCGGCGCGCCGGGGAGTCAGGTTACGCCGCGGACAAAAAGACGAGGTTCCCCGGCGGCGGAGCGAGGCCCGCGCGGTGCGCTCGGGCGAGCAGCTCGGTGACCGCCTGGCGCCCGGTGGGACCATAGTCGACGGTGTAGGCGTTCACGTACATGCTCACGAACCGGTCGGTCTGCGCCGCGTCCAGCCCGCGGCTGAAGCGCTGCGCATGACGCAGGGCTTCAGCCCGATGGGCGAGACCGTAGACGATGCTCGCCTTGAGGTCGCCGGCGATCGCGCGCAGCAGGTCCGGGCCGAGGTCGCGGCGCACGACGTTGCCGCCGAGCGGCAGGGGCAGCCCCGTCTCGCCGTGCCACCATTCCCCCATGTCCGCCCAGAGATGCAGCCCGCGGGCGCCGAACGTGAGCTGGCCCTCGTGGATCAGCAGGCCAGCGTCCGCGCGACCGGCCGCGACGTAGTCCTCGATCTGATCGAACGGCACGACGACCGGCCGGACCCGAGGCTGGTAGAGCTGCAGGGCGAGCCAGGCCGTGGTCAGCGTGCCGGGGATGGCCACGGTGCGCCCGGCCAGGGCCGCGCGTGTGTCGGCGGGCGGTGGCGCTCGCGCTACGACCCGAGGTCCGTAGCCATCGCCGATGCTCGCGCCGTGGGCGAGCAGAGCGTAGCGGTCGGTCAGGTGCGCGTAGGCGTGGATCGAGACGGCGGTCACCTCCAGCTCCCCTGCCAGGGCGCGCTGGTTGAGCGTCTCGATATCCGCCAGCTCGTGAACGTAGCGACGCTCGCCAGTGTCGATCCGCCCCTCGGCCATCGCCCAGAACATGAAGGCGTCATCGGCGTCGGGACTGTGCGCGAGATGGATCGTCCGGATTGCGGATTGCGGATTGCGGATTGCGGATTCGCTCACCGGGAGGGTCCTATGGCACGGACTGCGGCCGCGTGAAATGTGTCGAGCGTGCGCGGGTGCTCGGCATACTCCGGGCGCTGCCGGGCGCGCTCGGCAGTCTCGTGCTTGAGGAAGTCCGCATATGCCCGACGCGCCCCCTGGCGATTGGTCTGCCTCTCGTAGGCTTGTCCCCGAAGGACGAATCCGTACAGGTGGCTCGGCACCTGCCGCAGGATGGTATCGGCCTGCGCCAGCGCCCCGAGAGCGTCGCCGGCCGCCAGGTAGAGCAGGCCAATGTCGTACTGGGCGTCCAAATCACGCGCGGGGAGCTGTTGGTAGGCGCCCAGCGCCATCGGGACGAAGAACTGGACGCTGTCCTGGTTCCCGGCCTCGGCGAGCGCCATCACCCGGTCGAAGAGGCGCCGGGCCCGCTCCTCGGGCGACATCTGGCTGATATCGGGAGCGGGGAGCAGGGAGCGGGGAGCGGACTGCTCCGGGTCGCTCCCACCGCCCGCTGCCCGCTCCCCGCCGCCTCGTAGAATCAGCAGGGTGATCAGGGCGCCGATCGCGGCTCCGGCCACTCCCCAGGGCAGGCCGACCGGCCATCCGGGGGCCTGGAGGGGAGCGGGGATGGCGCCCACGCGGGCGCCACACTTGTGGCAGAATTTGGCAGTAGCCGCGAGCGCGGTACCGCAGCTGGAGCAGTTCACGGGTGGAGGAATCTAACTGGCAGGATTGCGGCACGGAGCATAAGCTAGAGCCCATGGAGGGGGGCATCGCGTTTCCCGGCCAGGAGCGCTCCAAGCATATGGGGCAGCTCAATCGGGGCGACGATCATTGGGATGTCTACGTCGAGATCCAGCCCGACGGCGAGCTCGCCGCGGTGCGCGGCCGGATGCACTTCGTGGATCGCGACCGCCACCGCATGACGGGCTGGGTGTTCCTGGAGCGACACGAGCGGGACA
>QHUY01000177.1 GCA_003223415.1 Gemmatimonadota bacterium | reverse complement strand
TGAGCGAGCCAGAGCCGAGTACGGCCAGCCGCGGGGCCGGAATCCCTTTGGCTGCTGCATAGGGCGTCATCATTTGCACGTGACGAAAATGGTCGATCCCAGCAAGCAGGAAGAAGCCACCGTAGAGAACGCGACCGGCTAGGAACAAGTACTGCATGAGGGCCTCCGGGATGGCTTGAGCAAGGGTGAGACCACGCGCGCCGCCAGGTTCAAGCGCCATTCGCTTTAATCATCGGTCCGCCGCGTTAGAGCAAGGCCGGCAGCTGCAGCTAGTGCGACAACAAACGCCGGCAGCGCCGTCACAGCCGGCCAGAGTACGAGTGCGAGGGCGTGAGAGTGTTGGAGGCCAGAGGCAGCCCGCGCATGAACCATTGCCGCCACGGCCAGTGCGAAGGCACCCAGGGCGACAGCCGACGATGTGTGCAATGCTACGGTGGCAGGCGAGCTGCGCAGCCGAACGTGTTCGTACCCTATGTGCGCCGCGAACGCGGCGGCGCTGATCACCCAGGCCGCTAACCGCCACGTAACTCGCATCTGATTGGATCCGGCCCCATGGGCGAGCGCCGCGAAGGCGATGCCGGTGACAAGGTACACGACGCCCAAGAGTAGGACCGTGCGGAGCCATCGTAGGCGACCTGATGTGTCCATGTGTGTGGACTAACGGATCGCGCTTAAGCTGCGGCGCGCTGAAGAAAAACTCATTCCACAATCTACGCGCGCCGCCAGCTTCAAGCGCTTGTTAGGCAGCACCGCTGAGCAACACATGCGGCTAAGGATGGAGGCGGGGCACGCGCGCGAACTTAGGGGCGCGCAGGTGCCGACCCTAGTCGTTGTCGGATCTCTTGAGCCGCTTGTTGCCGTTCACCCACCATCACATCCGCTGTGTCCAACCGCAGAAGTGTCTCCAGAGCGAGAAGGTGCGCAGTGGCGAGGGCGAGCTCAGCAGGAACGGGTACGTCGGGGGTGACGCCCACGCCCTGCCAATTCGTGCCGGAGGCAGCACTGATCGCCCGTGCCTCGGCCAGGAACATGACGAGGTGTTCGCTGAGTCGATGGAAGCTGCCCAGGTGCGCCCCGCCTGAGGTCTTCTCCCCGACGACCGTTACTCGGTGCAGATCTTTGAGCGTGTAGGCCAGACCTTCGCCCGCAGAAAAGAGCGCTGCGTTCGTAAGGACATAGACCGGCTGGCGCGGGAAGCGTACGCTTGGCGTGAACCGATCAGTCCTATACTCGTCGAGCCTGCGCTGAGGGCGACGGTATATGTTGAACAGGTGTACCGGTGCCGAACCGAACAGGTAGCAGGAAATGAGCGCAACCATTTCGGCCGAGCCCCCGCCGCTACCCCTGAGATCGAGGATGAGAGCATCCGCATTCGCGAGAAATCCGAACGCTGCCGCTGCGGCGTCACTGGCGATTTCCGGAGTCACGAACTGGCTTACCTGAATGTAACCCACGTTCCCACGGAGAATCTCGACTCGAGGGAACCCAAAGTTCGTGGCCCTCAGCTGGCTGCGGCGCGCGGCGTCGCCTTGGGTATCGGGACGCGCGGCCGGCTCTGGATACTCGCCCGGGCTGACCTCGATCCAGAGGTGTCCGTCATGACTAATGCTGCGAAGAAGCCTCGTGACAGAGTCTGCAAATGCCTCTGGTGTTGCGAGGGCTGCGAATGCCCCGCGACGTTCGGCATTTCGGAGAGCGGCAGCCATCTGGTCGCCTACATCGGCGAACACGTACCGCTCCACCAGGAGGGTGCTAACTCGCTCGACGATCTCATGTACCTGGCCCTGGGCACGCCGAGGCCTCGCCGGTTCTTGAGCGATGGATGCACTGGGGAGATGGAGCAGCGACGCCGCAACGAGGCAAGGCAAAAAATGGATATGCTTGCGCGAGTTCATGTGAAACGTCCTCCAGATCGTGGATAGCATGAGCGCGCATTCGAAGACCCCCCTCCCAAGCGGCAAGGGTCGGTTCGAATGTGTTCTCTACGGAGCTCGCTGGTTGCTTAAGTGATCGGGAGGGGTGGGCCGGTTGTGCGGTACGACACTCGTTCGAAGAGTGGCGCGCTTGGCCTTTGCGCATTGTGGCAGCGAGCGGAACCTGGTCGCGCCCCGGGCGAGAGATTGTGAGACGATTGTGGTTCCGTTGCCGAGTGAAGTGGTGCCGAGTGGGACGGATCCGGCGCGTCAATCTGGATACGGGGTGACGCCACGAGGGCGGTGGCTTGGACTGGTGGTTTCCTGTCCTCCGCCCTGTGAGTGCGGCTAGGTGTCACGGCACGCGCGATCGCCGGAGCGCTCAGTGCGGTGCAGACGACTGTCGCCACTAGCCATAGACGAGCGCGGATTTTGCTCAAATCGACTTTCGTTCCCAACCAGCCTCTTTTCTTGCGGCCCCACCAAACGCCGGATTGATATCGGGGCGGCGGCGAGAATGCCAGGGGCGGTGCTGCCTTGTATCTCGATTCTTCCTCAAAATGTGAGCAAGTTGGGGCGGGCGATAGCCCGAGCTGCCTCGGGTCTCCGAGACCGTTAGGTAGCCGGGGCGTCGCCCGTCACCGTCGCTCGTCGATGTGGCCCTGCGGCCGAGCGGCGAGTGCTGGAGCGTGCCCAACACCGACGCCGGAGCGGCGGAGCTCGTCACCCGCCTGCGGCTGCTGACTCCCGCCCTGGTCGTCTGTGAAGCCACCGGCGGGTTCGAGCGGGCGACGATCGCCGCGCTCGCCACCGCGGGCTTCCCGGTCGTAGTCGCGAATCCCCGGCAGGTTCGGGACTCTGCCCGAGCCACAGGCCAGCTCGCCAAGACGGATCGCCTCGACGCCGGGATTCTGGCCCTCTTCGCCGAGCGGGTACGTCCGACACCGCGCCCCTTGCCCGATGGGGCGGCACAGCTGCTCGACGCCGTGCTCACGCGCCGCCGCCAATTGCTGGAGATGCTCACGGCGGAGAAGAATCGGCTGGGCTTCGCCCCGAAGCCACTGCATCGCGGGATCCAGGCGCACATCCGCTGGCTGGAGCGGCAGCTGGATGACGTGACGAAGGAGCTGGCCGGGCTCATTGAAGCGAGCCCCGTCTGGCGGGCGAAGGACGATCTGCTGCAGAGTGTACCCGGGGTGGGCCCGATCGTGAGTTCGACCCTGCTCGGGGAATTGCCGGAACTCGGGACGCTCAGCCACAAGCAAGCGGCCGCGCTCGCTGGTGTTGCCCCGCTGGCTCGAGATAGCGGGACGCTGCGCGGGAAACGCATGGTGTGGGGTGGTCGCGCCAGTGTTCGCACCGCGCTCTTCATGGCGGTGCTGTGCGGCCGGCGCTGGAATCCGGTCCTCAAGGT
>QHUY01000176.1 GCA_003223415.1 Gemmatimonadota bacterium | reverse complement strand
CTTCGGCGCCCGGCAGGTCGGCCCGACCGTCCAAGTAGTCGGCGATCTCGGCCAGGCTCGCGGCGCCCAGCACCTGGATCCCGGCGACGACGCCCGCCTCCGGCAGGTTCTCGCGCGGCAAGATGAGGGCTGCGAGCCCGGCGGCGCGGGCCGCCAGGGCGACGGGCAGCGCGCCTCGCACCGGGCGGATCGCGCCCTCGAGCCCCAGCTCGCCGAGCACGGCCAGCTGCGTGAGCCGCGCACCCGAGATCTGCTCGGTGGCGGCGAGGATGCCGAGGGCGATCGGCAGGTCGAAGGCTGAACCTTCTTTTCTTATGTCGGCCGGTGCGAGATTGACCGTGATCCGCTTCAACGGGAAGGTGTAGCCCGTATTGGCGAGCGCCGCGTAGACCCGTTCGCGGCCTTCCTTCACCGCCCCCTGCGGCAGCCCGACCGTCGCAAAGGTGGGCAGGCCGTTGGCGATGTCGGTCTCGACATCGACCAGGTAGGCATCGATGCCGAGGACGGCGGCCGAGCGGACGCGGGCGAGCATGACCCTGAGGATGGGGGCTCGGCACGGGATGCGTCGTACCGAAACTCCGCTCGAAGAACCCTCTAAGCGCATCCGCTACAGGGGTGTGGGTGGATCCTCTGACGCGTGGACGGTGTTGTGCGTACTGTAGATAACCCAGTCCCCGGCCTGCCTGGCCGCTCGCCATGACCCTGATCCAGACCGAAACGACCCTGTGACACGCGGCCGCCACCTCTTCCCTGCCCTCCTCGCCGCCGCTGCGCTGGCGGCCGCCTGCCATTCCCGCGCCGCCGGCCCCCCTGCCCGCATCCCCGTCACCGTCGCGCGCGCTGAGCGACGGGCGATGCCCATCCAGGTGACGGCGACCGGCTCGGTGGAGCCGATCCAGACCGTCGCGGTCTTGCCGCAAGTCCAGGGTGTGCTGCTGCGGGTTCGGTTCCGCGAGGGCGACGAAGTGGCTGTCGGCCAGGTGCTGTTCGAGATCGATCCCCGGCCCTACGAGGCGGCCCTCCAGCAGGCGAAGGCGACGCTCGCTCGCGACCTCGTCCAGGCCGCGAACGCCGTGCTCGAGGCAGACCGCTATGGCGCCCTGGTGGCGAACGCCTCGGTCTCGAAAGAGGACTATCAGGCGAAGCGGGCCGCCGCGGACGCTTTGATCGCCGCGGCGCTGGCCGATTCGGCGGCGGTGGCAGTTGCCCGGCTGAATCTCGAGTACGCGACCATCCGGGCCCCCATCGCCGGGCGCACCGGCGGCCTCCAGATCCGCGAGGGGAACGTGGTGCGGCCGACGACGAGCACGCCGCTGGTCACGATCAATCAGCTGCGGCCGATCCTGGTCCGCTTCGCCGTGGGGGGGGGGGGGGGCGCGTCGCGTCCTGGCGCGGCCCGGTCGCGACACGGCTGCGGTACTGGTCGGGGACCTGTCGTTCGTCGACAACCACGTGGACAGCGCCACCGGGACGGTGCTGCTGAAGGGACGGTTCCCCAACCGCGACGAGACGCTCTGGCCGGGAGAGTTCGTGGATGTGACGCTGGTGCTGGCAGTGGACTCCGCGGCCACCGTCGTCCCCGTCCAGGCGGTGGTCACCGGTCAGCAGGGAACGTACGTGTTCGTCGTGGCGGCGGACGGGCGGGTGAGCCAGCGGCCTGTGACGGTGGCGCGCACGGTGGACACGCTCGCGGTGATCGCGGACGGCGTGACGCCCGGGACCCTGGTCGTCACGGACGGCCAGCTGCGCCTCACTCCCGACGCGCGGGTGGAGATTCGCGGCGGCCCGGCGGCGGAGCGGACGCTGGGCGTGCAGCCGTGAGCATCTCCGGGCTTTTCATCCGGCGACCGATCGCCACGACGCTGGTGATGATGGCCATCCTGTTGTTCGGCGTGATGGGGTACCGGTTGTTGCCGGTGAGCGACCTGCCCAACGTGGATTTCCCGACGATCAACGTCAACGCTGGGCTCCCGGGGGCGAACCCTGAGACGATGGCAGCGGCGGTGGCCACACCGCTCGAAAAACAGTTTTCGACGATCGCCGGGCTCGACGCCATGACCTCGTCGAGCACCCAGGGCGGCACGTCGATCACGCTGCAGTTCAACCTATCGCGGGACATCGACGCCGCCGCGCAAGATGTGCAGGCGGCGATCTCCAAGACGCTGCGGCAGCTGCCGCAGGGGATGCTGCCGCCGTCGTACAACAAATCGAACCCTGCGGATTCCCCGATCCTCTTCCTCGCGCTCAGTTCCTCCACGCTGTCGCTCTCGGCGCTGGACGAATACGCGGAGACCTTCCTGGCGCAGCGACTCTCGACCGTCTCGGGTGTCGCGCAGGTCCAGGTGCAGGGCGCGCAGAAATACGCCGTGCGCATCCAGATCGACCCGCAGGCACTGCAGTCGCGCAGCATCGGGATCGACGAAGTAGCCGCGGCGGTGGACGCCGGCAACCCGAACCTGCCGACGGGTATCCTCTGGGGGCCGCACCGGGCATACACGGTGCTCGCCGACGGGCAGATCTCGAGCGCGCCGGAATTCCGCTCCTTGGTCGTGACCTACCGCAACGGGGCCCCGGTGCGCCTCCAGGACGTGTCGCGGGTGCTCGACGACGTCCAGGACAACCATACCGCCAGCTGGTTCGACGGCAACCGCGCGATCGTGCTGACGGTGCAGCGGCAGCCGGGCACGAATACCGTGCAGGTGGCCGACGCGGTCAATGCGATGATCGCCAGGCTCGCGCCGCAGCTACCCGCCTCGGTGCGGATCCAGACGCTGTATGACCGCTCGCAGTCCATCCGGCAGTCCGTGAACGACGTGAAGCTGACGCTGTTCATCACCCTCTGTCTCGTCGTGCTGGTCATCTTCCTGTTCCTCCGCAACGTGTCGGCGACGGCGATCCCGAGCCTCGCCCTGCCGCTCTCGATTATCGGCACCTTCGCCGTGATGTACCTGTTGAACTACAGCCTTGACAACCTATCGCTGATGGCGCTGACGCTGTGCGTGGGGTTCGTCGTGGACGATGCCATCGTGATGCTGGAGAACATCGTCCGCCACTTGGAGATGGGAAAACCGCGGCTGCAGGCGGCGCTCGACGGCGCGCGCGAGATCGGCTTCACGATCGTCTCGATGACGCTGTCCTTGTCGGCGGTATTCATCCCCGTGCTCTTCATGGGTGGCATCATCGGCCGGCTGTTTCACGAGTTCGCCGTGACGATCGGCGTCGCGATCCTGGTCTCCGGCTTCGTGTCGCTGACCCTGACCCCGATGCTGTGCAGTCGCTTCCTCCGCCCCTCGCACGAGCAACACCATGGGCGCTTCTACGAGGGCATCGAGGGGATCTACCGGCGCAGCCTGGGATTCTATGAGCGCACGCTCGCGTGGGTGATGGATCACCGCCGCGCCGGGCTCGCGTTCTCCGCGGCGATCCTCCTCGGCACCGGTGGCCTCTTCTTCCTCGTGCCGAAGGGGTTCATCCCGAACGAGGACACCGGCTTCTTGAGCGGCACCACGGAGACCCTCGAAGGCAGCTCGTACGACGCCATGGTGCGCCACCAGCAGCAGGTTGCCGCCCTAGTCGCCCCGGACCCCAACATCGAGCACTTCATGTCGTCCGTGGGCGGCGGCACGATGAACCAGGGGCGCATCAGCCTCCGCCTCAAGCCGCGCGGCCAGCGCCTCCCGGCCGACCAGGTCGCCCGCGAGATCAGCGCCAAGCTCGCGACCATCCCGGGCATCCGCACCTTCATCCAACTCCCGCCGGCGATCCGCATCGGCGGCCGGCCGACCAAGACGCAGTATCAGTTCACGCTGCAGAGCGGCGACATCCAGACTCTGTACGACGGCGCCGCCACGCTCGAAGCCAAGCTGCGCCCGCTACCGATGCTGCGGGACGTGACGAGCGACTTGCAGATCAAGAACCCGCAGCTCCAGGTCCACATCGACCGCGACCGCGCGGCCGCGTTCGGCATCACCGTGGAGCAGGTCGAGCAGGCGCTGTACGATGCCTACGGCTCCCACCAGGTGTCGACGATCCTCACCCCGAATAACCAGTACTGGGTGATCCTGGAGCTGCTGCCGCAGTACCAGCAGGATCTCGCGGCGTTGAACATGCTCTACATCCGGTCGCCGAAGGGCCCCCTAGTGCCGCTCGCGTCCATCGCGTCCGTGAAGCCGGATGTGGGCCCGCTCAGCATCAACCACAGTGGGCAGCTGCCGTCGGTCACCCTGTCGTTCAACCTGGCGCCGGGCGCCTCGCTCGGCGACGCGGTGAGCGCCGTCCAGCGCACCGCCCGTCAGACACTGCCGGCCACCATCAGCACCGGCTTTGCCGGCACCGCGCAGGCGTTCCAGGCTAGCCAGCAAGGGCTCGCCTTCCTCTTGGTCCTCGCCGTGCTCGTGATTTACATCGTGCTGGGGATCCTGTACGAGAGCTTTATCCACCCGCTGACGATTCTGTCAGGCCTGCCCTTCGCCGGCTTCGGCGCGCTGCTGACGCTGGTCATCTTCCGGACCGAGCTCAGCATCTACGCGTTCGTGGGGATCATCATGCTGGTGGGGCTCGTGAAGAAGAACGCGATCATGATGATCGACTTCGCCATCGAAGCCGAGCGCCGCGAGGGGAAATCGCCGCGCGAGGCGATCATCGAGGCGTGCAGCATCCGGTTCCGGCCGATCATGATGACGACGATGTCGGCGCTGATGGGCACCCTGCCGATCGCGGTCGGCTGGGGGTCAGGCGCCGAGTCGCGCCGGCCCCTCGGCCTGGCGGTCGTGGGCGGGCTCGCGTTTTCCCAGCTCATCACCCTCTACGTCACGCCGGTCTTCTACACCTACCTCGACGGCCAAGTTCCCCCTCTCCGCGAAGCGGAGAGGGGGACAGGGGGTGAGGGACACGGAGCTGAAAGGGGGACAGGGGGTGGAGTCCCTCAAGCGGTAGAGGGGGACGGGGGGGTGAAGCTCCCTAGCGATCTCCCGTTGTCGGCGGCGCCGGCCGCGACCGGTCCACCACCCGGGCCATTACGGGCATGCCCGGCGCCAGCAGCTCCAGGCCGCCCACCACGACCTGCTCGTCCGGCGACACCCCCGTCGTGACCTCCACGAATCCCGGCGTCCGGACGCCCAGGCTCACGGGTCGCCGCTGCACTTTCCCCTCGCTCACGACCCAGACGAAGTTCGCGCCCTGGAGCGGTACCACAGCGTCCTCCGGAATCACGATCGCCTTGGGGCGCACGGCAGTCACGAGGTGCGCCTCGATGAACATCCCCGGCTGGAGCAGCCGTTGCGCGTTGGGGACTCGTGCCTTCACGAGGATCGTTCGCCCCGGCAATTGGACGACCGGATCGACGAAATCCACTTCGCCCGTGAAGTCCCGCCCGGGAATGGCGGCGACGCTGAACGTGACCTCCTGGCCGGGTCGGAGCTGCCGGGCGAACCGCTCCGGGACCTGAAAGGACGCCCGCTGTGGGTTCACGGTTTGGAGCGAGACGAGTCTCGTGCTGGTGGTGACGTAATCTCCCAGGCTGACGTAGCGCTGTCCCACCACGCCCGCGAACGGCGCCCGCACGCTCGTGCGCTCGAGTTTGATGCGCGCCTGGTCGTACTGCGCCTGGGCGCTGCGGGCCGTCGCGTCGGCCCGCTCCAGATCGGCCGCCGACGAGGCGTTCTGCTGCTCCAGCTGCTTCACCCGCGCCAGGTCCTGCTGCGCCAGGTCGCGCTGGGCCTCGAGCTGGGCGGCCTGCGCCCGCAATTGCGCGTCGTCTACCTTGAAGAGCGGCGTGCCCTTTTCGACTTCCTGGCCCTCTCGGATCAGGATGTCGGTGATCCGCCCTTCGACCTCAGGATGGAGGTCGATCGACTGCACTGCCTCGATCTGGCCAGTCGCGGCGATTTCGTCACGCACCGTCTCGACGCGGGCGACGGCCGCCTCGACCGGCAGCCCCATTCCGCCCCCCCCGCCGCCCATGCCACCACCACCCGGCCCGCCGGCCCGACTCTTCTTGCACGCCCCCGAGACGACGAGCACCGCCACGGCAGCCATGTACCACGCACCACGCACCATTTCGTTGTCGCTCACTGTTCCGATTGTGGGAAGAGACGCCGGCCGAGGATGGTCTCCATCCCTGCCAGCGCGAGTCGCGTCGCATACCGGGCCTGGACCAGCGCCGCCTCAGCGTCGTCGAGGTCGGACTGTGCCTTCAGCAAGTCGAGAATCGTGGTCGCGCCGGCCTGGTAGCGGCTCTGTTGCACGCGGTACGTCTCGCGGGCCACGGTGACGGCCTCGTTGTCGATGTTGAAGCTGGCGCGGGCCGTGGTGTAGCCGTCGAAGGCCGCCGTCACGTCACGCTGTACGGCGCGGTCCATATCCTCGCGGATGGCCCGCGCGACGTCGCGGTTCACACGTGCTTGCGTGAGCGCGATCTCCCGCCGCGCGTTGTCCCACAGCGGGAACGACACGCCGAGCGTCAATGCGTTGAAGGTACGCAGCGCCGGCGCGAACCTGTTGTCGAACCCGGTGCGCGTCCACGAGAGCGTCGCCTGCGGCAAGTACGTCCCCAGCTGCGCCCGGAAGACCGCCGCGGCCGCCCGTTCCCTGGCCGCGGCCTGCCGGTAGCTAGGGC
>QHUY01000175.1 GCA_003223415.1 Gemmatimonadota bacterium | reverse complement strand
AGCGTCGCCACGGCGGGCGACGTCGTGTTCTACGGCACGCTCGACGGCTGGTTCAAGGCGGCTGACGCGAGGAGCGGGAAAGTGCTGTGGAAGTTCAAGGTCGGCTCGGGGGTCGTGGGAGCGCCGATCACGTATACCGGTCCCGACGGCAAGCAGTACGTGGCGGTGTACGCCGGCATCGGCGGCGACTGGTTCCTGTTGTCGGGGGACGTCCGTTCCGATGATCCGGCGGACGTGCGGCCGCCGGCGGACTTCGCTCCCGACCTCGCGCGGCACACGAGCCAGGGAGGCATCGTCTGGGTCTTCGGCCGTTAGCCGTGATCGCGCTGGTCGGAGCCGCGACCTGCGGCCGATCCGACGCCGGGGGTGGAGTGCCGCCTTCGATCCGGTACGACCAGCATGTGTTCGCCGGTGGGGTCGCTCCGCCGGCGGGCAGCCTCACCAATCCCCTTCACGGAGATCGATCGTCCGCCGCGGCAGGGGAGAAGATCTTCAGCGCTATGAACTGCGACGGCTGTCACGGGGGTGGGGCGGTGGGGTGGGTGGGGCCGAGTCTGGTGGATGGGCGCTGGCGCTATGGCGGGGCGGACGGGGCGGTGTTCCAGTCGGTCTACTACGGCCGGCCGCGCGGCATGCCCGCCTACGGCGGCATCCTGTCGCCCGCCGCGATCTGGAAGATCGTGACGTACCTGCAGGCCCAGCCGATCCCGCCGGATGTGCCGACGGAAGGGTGGCCGGCGCGGCGCGCACCGTAGGTCAAGCGTGCAGTCGCAGGATCCGTTTCGCGTGACCAACACGAAGGTGATTCTGCTCACACAGCCTGAAGTGGCTCCCGGCAATACTGCGGGGTAGGAGACACAGACTGGCTGTTGTGACTCCGAACCCTTCCAGAACACGGAGGCGTGTCATGCGAACAGGGACACTGTTGCAGCTGGTGATCGCCGGTGGATTGGTGGTGGCCGCCTGCGGCGAGCCCGCGAAGCTCCTACGCGGCAACGTCGAGGCCATCAACGCCCCCAGCCTGCAGGTCGCGGGACAGGTCGTCGTCACGAAGACCACCACGCAGATCCGCACTCAGGGAGGCGCCCAGCTCAAGCTCGCGGTGCTGCGCATCGGCGACGCGGTCGCGGTGCAGGGCAGGGACCGGTCCGATGGGACGATCGAGGCCGACGAGATCGAGGTCGAGGGCGACGAAGCGGAGTTCAGCGGGGCGATCGCGGCGATCGCGGCGCCGAACCTCACGGTCGCCGGCCGTACGGTAGTGACCGACGCCCAGACCGAAATCGAGCGCGACGATGCGAAGATCACCCTCGCGGACCTGCACGTGGGCGACGTGGTCGAGGTGGAAGGGACGCTCCAGGGTGACGGTTCGGTACTCGCACGAGAGATTCAGGTACAGACGGGCGAGCAGGAGGAGGGGGAACACGGGGAGGTGGAGTTCACCGGGGCGATTGCAGCGATCGCCGGTCCCAACCTGACGGTCGCGGGACGCACGGTGGTAACCGATGCCAACACCGAGGTCAAGAAGGACGACACGCTGGTGACGCTGGCGGACTTGCACGTCGGCGATGTGGTTCAGGTCAGCGGGACACTCCAGGCCGACAACTCGGTGCTTGCCAAGGAGATCGAGCTCGAGCATTGAGGGCGATGCACAGGGATCGGGGGCGGCGCGCTAGCGCCGTCCCAGCACCACCGCGATGACGATCTCCACGACGATCAGCACGATGATGGCGACCTCGAGCACCTCGTTCCGTACCGCCATCGCTTCCGCGTTCAGCATCGCGTAGGTCTGCCGGATGATCGCCAGCTTGTGATCGATGCCGCGGCGCCACACGCGTCCCCGGAACAGCTCCAGCGCGGCCGCGTACACGCGCGCCAGGTACACGTCGTCCGTGACCTTCAAGGCGTTCTCGGCCCGCTCGACGATCTCGGTCGAGTCGGCCACCAGCGTCTGCAGCCCGGTCAGCAGGGCCGCGTAGCGCCGGCCGAACAGCGCGCGGGAGCGGCGCTCGGCGATCCGATCGTACATCCGCGGCAGCTCGGCATCGAGCAGCGCATCGTAATAGCGCAACTCCAGCAGCTGGGCGTTGGCGAACTCCAGGATGAGCTGGACGTCGCTGTCGCCCTCGGTCGGGTCAACGATGAGGGCGCTGCTCCATGTCAGGATCGCCAGGTCGTCGGGATAGTAGGAGAACCAGTAGGGCAGCAGCTCGGCGCGGGCGGTGTCGGCGAGGGGCCGCTGCTCGTTGAGCAGCAGGGGCACGACATCGAGGTCGCGCAGCACCACGGTCGGCAGCGCCTCTCCGGTAGATCCGAGGAGTCGCGTGATGCGGTAGACGATGTAGTCTTCCGTCACCGGCGCGATGTGAGGGCGCGCGATCGTGGTGGCGAGGCGGGCGGTAAGCTGGTGGAGGTGGCGGTGGAACAGCGCGGCCAGTCCCGGCGCCGCGTCTGCGGCATTGCCGAACGCCGAGTACTCCCGCCAATTGAGCAGACCTGGGGCCTCGATGTACAGGCGCATGGAGACCACGCCGAAGTCGAAGATGCGGGCGGAGACGTGGACGTCGTGCTGGCGATCGCCCAGCGTGATGGTATCGGCGGCGAGGGTGCTGGTGATCGGCGGCGTCTTGATCTGAATCGCCTGCACTTCGGCTCGCGCGGACCGTCGCGCCACGGCGTGGTCGCTTTCGTCGGGCTCCTCCGAGCCATCCGGCCGGTACTGTAGCGTGCGCCGCAGCGTGGCGCGCTCGTGCGGCGTGCTCGCCAGGAGGTCCAGCGCGCGCTCGAGATCGATCTCGTAGCCGACGTCGTACAGGCGGTAGACCACCACCGCGCCGGCGATGCGCGGGCCTGCGTCGCTGTCCATCCGATAAGCTATTCGATTTGCAACATCGCGGGCACCCGTCGAGTCACCGGGCTAGCTCTCCTCAGTCGCCTTCGGGTAGAATGCGCGGGTCAGAGAAAGCGTCATTCTCCCATCCCACCTGAGAGGCCTTGTCATGCGCGTCACCCTCGCCCTCGGTATCGGTCTTATTTTCATCGCGGCCGCAGCTTGCAGCAGCAGCTCCACCAGCACTGCGAACTCGTGTGGCAGTAGCGGCGCCGCAGCCAACATCGGGGCGACGGACGCTCAGGTCTTCTCACCCAACCACACCACGATTTCCCACGGGCAGTCGGTGTGCTGGCAGAACAACGGTTCGATCCCCCACACTGTGACGGACAATAGCGGGGCCTTCGACACCAGCTTGCCCGCGGGACAGATCTTCGTTCACCTGTATGCCACAGCAGGCACCTTCGGGTACCACTGTACCATTCACCCCCTGATGCCCGAGCTGCGACGGCCCGGGCCCGTGTGGTGGCTTTACTCGTGCACTAAAAAGAGATTTGCTCTACTGAGGTCCCATCCGGTCGGTTTGACCAATTCACTCCCTGGGGGCTACTTTGGCGGCGATTCCCGTCGTGCTGCAGCTGCGTTCCTGGTGACACGGAGCTCGTATGTCCCGCTTTGCCCTTGCTTGCCTCGTCCTCGTCCGTCCCGTCGCGACCGCATCCGCCCAGGTGCAGACCCTTGCCGACGTCTCCTTTGCCGTGCCGCCCGGCTGGCAATACGCCCGGCCAGCGAACGATGGCCCCGCCACCGTGGAACTTGGCTCCGGGGACAGTACCTCTGTCATCGCCGTCTTCAAGCCGCTCAGCTCCAGCGGCAACGCAGAGGCCGACTTCACGGCGGCCTGGGCGCAAGTCGTGCGCAGCATGCCGCCGCCCGCGCCGATCTACGACTACGCGAGCGTCGCGGGCTATTCCGGGCGCGA
>QHUY01000183.1 GCA_003223415.1 Gemmatimonadota bacterium | reverse complement strand
CCTCGAGACGTCGCCCGTCGTGCGGCGGCTGCGTGAGGCCACCGTCGCCCGGAAGCCCAGCGTGCAGCATGACCCGTTCCGGTTCTTTACGGGCGGCGGCGACTGGGAGCACGCGTGGTGCTTCTCCGGTGGCGACCCGCTCGCGCCCGATCCCTACTACCCGATCCAGCTCGCGCTCGTGCGGCGCGTCATGACCACGCTCGGCAAGGAGAAGCGCGAGCGGACGAACCGACGCTCGGGGTACGACGCCCCGCTGGTGCTGCACGCCATGGGCGAAGGGGCGATCGCCTGCGGCACCGCCGATGGGGCCCTCGCCGAGCAGCCTGTGCTCACCCTGCACTCGAACTGCGTCTTGTCGTTCGACGTGGACAGACCACGCGCCAAGGTGCGGGAGTTCTATGGCGCCGCGGCTGAGCAGCCGGAGGCCGACCTCTGCTGTCCGACCAGATACGACGCCGGGGCGGTGGCGCACATTCCCCAGGACGTGCTCGACCGCTTTTACGGATGCGGCTCACCGATGACGAGCGCGAACGTCAAGCCAGGTGAGAGCGTCGTGGACCTGGGCTCCGGGGCCGGGATCGACGTCTTCATCGCGGCGAAGCTCGTGGGCCCGACCGGGAAGGCGGTCGGGGTCGACATGACCGACGCGATGCTCACCGTGGCGAACGAGAACCGACCCCAAGTGGCCGCTGCGCTGGGCTACGACGTCGTCGAGTTCCGGAAGGGCTACCTCGAGGCAATCCCGGTCGCGTCGAAGACCGTGGACGTCATCACGTCCAACTGCGTGGTGAACCTCTCCCCCGACAAGCCGCGCGTATTCGAGGAGATGTGGCGGATTCTAAAGGATCACGGCCGCATCGTGATTTCGGACATCGTGAGCGAGCGCGAGGTCCCACCGCACCTCAAGGTGAACCCCCGGCTCTGGGGCGAGTGCCTCGTCGGGGCGCTCACGCAGGAACAGTTCCTCGCCCTGCTTGAGCGGGCCGGCTTTTACGGGCTCAGCGTCCTCAAGAAGACTTATTGGAAGGACGTCGAGGGCTATCCCTTTTTCTCCATCACCCTTCGCGGGTTCAAGTACGAGAAGACCGTCGGATGCGTGTTCAAGGGCCACCGCGCGGTCTACCTCGGCCCGGGCAAGGCCTTCGTCGACGAGGAGGGTCACCTGTTCCCGCGGAACGAGCCGTACGAGGTGTGCACCGACACCGTGGCGAAGCTCCTCACGCCGCCCTACCAGGGGATGTTCGCGATCCTCGAGCCCGACGAGGAGCGCGTGGGCTATGCGTGCTGCGGACCGGAAGGGGCGTGCTGCTGATGACCGGGGCGGCCCTCCTCGTCGCGTTGACGCTCGTCGTCGCGTTCGCGAACGGCGCGAACGACGTGTCCAAGGGAGTCGCCACCCTCGTCGGCTCGGGGGTGACGGACTACCGACGGGCGATCTTGTGGGGGACGGTGTGGACCGTGGCGGGCGGGGTCGCCGCGGCGTTCGCGTCGCAAGGACTTGTCGCCGTGTTCTCCGGGAATGGGGTGCTCGCCACCCCGCCCGTCGGGCCTGCCTTCCTCGTGGCCGTCACCAGTGGCGCGATCGGTTGGCTGGTCCTCGCCACGTCGACCGGGCTGCCTGTATCGACGACCCACGCGCTCGTGGGCGGCCTCGTCGGCGCCGGGCTCGCGGCGCAGGGCGTGGGCGGCGTGGCGTGGGCGGCGGTCGCCCGCAAGGTCGCCCTGCCGCTCGCGACGTCGCCGCTCGTGTCGTTCGCGCTCGTCGTCGCCGTGTTTCCAGTCGTTGGTCTCGCGTTCCGGCGCCTCAACCGCTATTGCGTGTGCGTCGAGCGGCGGGGAGTGGCGCTCGTCCCGGCCAGCGCGGCCCCGGTCTCGGTCGCCCCGACCGAGAGCACCCTCCACCTCCTCGCCGGCGGCGACTGCCCGCCTCGGGTGCTCACCCGCCTCAACGCGCTCGACTCACTACACTGGCTCTCGGCCGGGTTGACGAGCTTCTTCCGGGCTCTGAACGACACGCCAAAGATCCTCGCCCTTGGCGTGGGCGCCGCGGCGGTGCTTGGGGTCGCCGCCAAGCCGCTCTTTCTACTCGTGGCGCTCGCCATGGGAGCGGGGAGCCACGTGGCGGGGCGGCGGGTGACGCACACGCTTGCCGGGAAGGTGACGCGCATCGCCCCGGATGGAGGCCTGGCGGCGAACCTCGTGACGTCGGCGCTGGTGGGACTTGCCTCTGTCGTTAGCGCCCCGGTCTCGACCACGCACGTGTCCTCGGGGGCGATCGTCGGGATCGGCACGCGCACGCGGGACATGCGGTGGAAAGTGGTGCGCGAGATGCTGCTCGCGTGGTTGGTCACGCTGCCCGTCGCGGCGGCGCTCGCCGGGGTGACGTACGGTGTGATCGGGGCCGTGCGGTAACGTCTCTCGCTCAGGAGGGCATCATGACTACCGAAGCCGCCGAGCGCTGGGCCCTCGCGGTGCTGCGGGTGTCCCTGGGGCTGTTCCTATTGCTCTGGGGCTTGGAGAAGTTCGTGATCCCCGAGACGACCCTGAAGATCTGGAGCCACTTCTACGGGCTGGCGATCGGCGGCGCCATGCCCGTCGCGCTCGGCGTGGTCGAGAGCGCACTCGCTGTCGCCATCACGGTGGGCCTGTGGCGCCGCTCGAGCTACGGCGCGGGGCTCGTGGTGCACGCCGTGTCCGTGCTGTCCAGCTGGCGGCCGCTCCTCGACCCGTGGGGCCTGGTCTCGGGGGGTGCGCCGAATCACCTCTTTCTCGCCGGGGTCCCGGTCCTGGCCGGGTTCGTAGCGATCTATCTGCTGCGCGATCGCGACGTGTGGACGCTCGACGTCTGGCTTGCACGGCGTCGCGCAACGCAGTTCGCGAAGTAGCGTGGCGCCCACCGCGACTCACGGCAGATCGATCAGGAGCAGTGCGGCGGGCGCGGTTGCGTGGCCGCGCCCTTCACTCTTTCGAATCGCGATCATGTGTCGTCTCCGTGTGGTGCAGCCGCCCGGCGGCCTCGAGCCCCAGCGTGCGCAGCAGCCGGAGAGCCTGTGCCTGCCGCCGGGGCGATAGGCCGCCTACGGCTTGGCGCATCGCCGCGGCATGGGGCGGAAAGATCCGTGCGATGAGGCGCCGGCCCGCGGGCGTAAGCGCGAGCAGCACTTCGCGGCGGTCTTCCTGACCGGGGCGGCGCCGTACCAGGCCGCGCGCCACGAGCTTGTCGACCACGTAGGTCGTGCTGCTCG